>CAYSTR010000164.1:0-6370 GCA_964433745.1 uncultured Oscillospiraceae bacterium
TGCGGACGGCGTTTTTTTGTGGGCGAGGGTGTGCTCATCCCGCGGGACGATACCGAGCTATTAATAAGGACGGTGCTGCCGCGTCTGGGTAGGAGCGCGGTAATAGCCGATCTATGCGCCGGAACAGGCATTATTGCGATGACATTGGGACTGGCGCTGCCTTTTGCCACTGTATACGCCGTGGAGCTGTCGGACACCGCTTATTCTTATTTAGAGCGGAATATCGAGTATCACGGCACAAAAAATGTCACCCCCATAAAAGGTGACATACTGTCGGACGAGGTAATATCCCGGCTGCCACAGCTTGACGCTGTAGTCTCCAACCCGCCGTATATTGAAACTACAGTAATCCCGACCCTACAGCCGGAGGTGCAGCACGAGCCGGTAATGGCATTGGACGGCGGCGAGGACGGACTATTGTTCTACCGCTCCATTACCTCGGGGTACAAGGCAAAGCTCAATGCGGGCGGTATCATGGCATTCGAGACCGGGTACAATCAAAAGGAAGCGGTATGCGGGCTAATGAGCGCGGCGGGATATGGCGAGGTTACGCCGTTTTCCGAGTTCGGGGGAAATGTGGTTTTTTCGGTGAACAGCTATTAACTATACTAGTTGATCGATATTCATTCCAAACGCCGGAAGATACTCGTCCATGAATATATCCGCTTCCGGGAGCTGCATGTCCTTTAGGGTGCGCTCCAGGGCAGCTTTGGCAGAGTTAAACTCACCGTTGCCTGTTTTTTGCTCTTCTATACACTTTATGAGCGCCGAAAGCTTGTCGGCGGCGGACAGGAGTGTACAGTAGGGTTCTGTTGGTTCGTCCGTAACGGCGGTAAAGTCGGGGCGCATGTCCTCCGGCAGCATGTCAAAAAGACGGTGCTTTGCCTGCTTTTCCAGCTGCTTATAGGCTATGGTTATGTCGCTGTTGTAGTATTTTACCGGGGTTGGGAGGTCGCCTGTCAGTATCTCGGATACGTCATGGTAGAGTGCGAACATCATAAGCTTGCCCAAATCAACGTTGCCGCCTAGCCTCCGGTTGCGGATTGAGCCTAGCGCGTGGGCAAGATAAACAGTCTCCAGTGTATGCTCCGCCAGGTTCTCTGTTTTTGTGCAGCGCATGAGCCCCCAGCGGTTTATCAGGCGCATACGCGATAAATATGAGAAAAATTTGCCTTGTAGCATGGTTTCACCACCTGTGGTTTTATTGGAGGTGTGTTTATGCAGTTTAAACGAATAACCGACCTGCGCGAAGAACGGGACTTCTCACAAAAGCACGTTGCGGCGGAGCTTTCATGTGACCAG
This sequence comes from uncultured Oscillospiraceae bacterium, assembly GCA_964433745.1. Taxonomy (GTDB): domain Bacteria; phylum Bacillota; class Clostridia; order Oscillospirales; family Ruminococcaceae; genus CAYSTR01. Next base: position 1,303 of record CAYSTR010000164.1, read on the forward strand.
TCGCTCTACTCAAAGTACGAGCGCGGTGTGCGTGATGTACCACTTTTCATTATGATTAAGCTATCCTTGCTCTATAACACCAGTATAGACTATATTACCGGGATGACCGACGAGAGAAGACGTTATCCTTAGCTTATCCTCATACGAATGACAGCGGGATTACATGCAGATAAGGGCTTCACAACGCAGTACTCGTTATAGTTTTTCCATATTCCCATGCCCCTGCCACTCATATGTAAAATATAAGGTATTAGTAAAACGCAGGCTCTCTTTGGATAGAAGTGAGGGAAAGTGCCACGAAATGCCACCCCCTCTACCAATAATTACCTAATACTAATCCACAATATGGCTGGTATCCACTATACTTCTCCTATATCCCCAAATCAAACGAGAGCTGCCGCACAAACTCACATGTGAGCGCTCTTTTCTCCTCCCAAAAGCGTTTAGCGCCCGCTGTGACCATGGGGTTTCGCAAGAACGCTTTCATCGAGTATGCACAAATATGCTCGTACGTCTTTTGAAAGCTCTGCTCGCATGTTGCTCCCTCCGACATACAGTCCCATACGATGGACAGTGCGCCTGTCTCGTCTAAAAGGTCTGCTTCCATAAGAAGCAGCAATTCAAGCGGTGTATCATTCTCATACATGAGGTGCTTGTCCGAATGAAGCCGTATAAGCCGCTCTGTAAACGCACAATCCACCGGCGGATTGTGCTCTTTGGCGTAGAGGATGAATATCTCCGCAGAATGCTTTGCATGGTTCTCGCCATTACCGGACAGGCTATATCCGGCATCGTGGAACATAGCGGCGGTAAGAAGTGCATCCCGGTCAAACGAGCGGTCATGCTGACAGTCGCTCAGCCGCTCACACCACATGAATACACGCTTAATATGCTCCGAACGCTTACGAAACGGCAGACCGTCTATCTTAACCAATTCGTCCCCATTCTCCCGCAAAAGTGTTTGTACATGCGAAAACATTGCGTCAAACATAGGACTCTCCTCCTGTGAATAAGCTTGTTTTGTAATAGGTAGACCTCCGTCACAATATCACGAAAACAGCTCCCTAATGTAAATCCTCTTGAGCCGTGTTCCTATCACCGTAAATGACGGAGCATATAGATTCCCCGCCGGTTCTGTGCTTACATCCCGCATGACTACATTCACAAACAGCCGCTCGCCGTCTACATCCAGTACGCCCTTAGCCCGCACTATTTCTCCCAGCGACCCGCTTGTGAGCCGCGATAACAAGCTATCCAGTTCGGTGCGGGTAAATCCGCGCTCAGGTTTTACGCTTACAGAGGAGAATGCTTTGTGCGCGGCGGCAACCCTCCCTGTACGCAGAGGTGAGGAGTTGGGGGTCATGAGCATACAGGTGTCCTCGTCCTTTATGTCCTCATACGGCCTCATGACAATGTTGGCGGAGGGGTTTATGTTTTTGAGGTCACAAGCAAGAGCCTCCGTGTCGGTTTCTTTAGTGAGCTTGGACACAATGAGGGTGGAGGCGTATTTAATCTGACTGTTTAACACACTGCCCGCAAATGAGGGGGTGGTGCGGAAGTTTTGTGCGTCCACTATGCAGATAACATTCATGATGTGCGTGGTTTTCAGCACACCCTCCGTCCTTAGAAGCGTGAGAAAATCATCCGCCAGAAATATGCCGGACGATTCAAATATGATTATATCGGGGTTTATAGTCGCCTGTACATACTTGATGGTCAGGCATATCTCGTCTTTGAGGGTACAGCAGATACAGCCGTTACTAAGCTCGAACACCTCGTCCTCTTTCTTGCCCGAAAGAATGCCGTCAAGCCCTGTCTCACCGAACTCATTGACGATGTACACCGTCTTTTTTCCCTCATTGGCAAGCTTGTCCAGGAGAAACTTTATATATGTGGTTTTACCCGCACCGAGGAAGCCGGTCACTATGTAGAGACCGGCATTTTTATATTCGGCGGGGGTAAACCTTATCTTTTCGCGGTCAAATCTCATGCGCCGACTAAGCTCATTACGAGCTTCTCCCACTCGGTGAGATACTCGGGATGATAGCTGACGGTGCTAATATCCTTTAGAATAAACTCACAGGGTGTCCCTGTCTGCTTACATACATCCAAGGTCTCCTGTATCTCACGCTTTACATCGTCACGATAGAGGTTAAAGTCGGTCATGAACGCCGGATTGGGCTTTCTCGACAGTACATAATCGCCGCCCATGTTCTGCGCGCCCACCTTTACATCTGCCCACGGACTCATGGAAATCTTTCTTACCGTCTTTAGCTTTCTAATAGAGTCTATCTTGTTGTGAAGAGGGTCGCAGCATCCGTAGTACACCAAGCCGTAACGGTCAAGCAGACGCTTTAGCGGCATTATCTCGAACTCCTCATACATCGAGGGGGATACAGAGCCTAGAATCTGTGCAAGCCCCATAGTCCACATCTCGGAGGGCAGAGCATTCTCCTTATAGCCCGGCAGCTCGTCGGTATACGCGCCCGCACAGTGTATCTCTCCATTTCCGGCGGTCATAAGCCCGTTTGCTATAAACTGGTCGAGCATGTCCATTGCCATGTCCACGAATTTATCCACTATCATGAGCGTAAACTCCGGACGCTCGGCTATATCAATGAGTATCTCCTCCGCACCGCGCGCCATTGTGATGGCATCCCATACGCCGCAGTGCTGCATTGTCCCGGACAGTCTCACCGGAATTATATCCTTTAGGATGTGCGAATACTCGTCCTTACGCTGCTTGTCCAGTGCCTTGTCAAACCCAATACGCCCGGCAGAAAGCTTGGAGAGTGCTTCCTCGTCCGGCAGCTGATCCTTGAAATAGTGCCCCACTACAGAGCTTGTGGGGTCTGTGACCGAGACATCCTCGTCTGCTGTAAAGCCGTAGCTTACGTTTTTTATATGCATCGGTATGTAGAGGTACGGCTCAATTACCATGTCGGCACGGAAATGATTCCACTTATAAAGCGTCATAAGCGCCGCATTCTCGATAGAACGTGCAAATGCGTCCTCGCACTCGAGATTCAGCTCGCCATTACCGTTTAGCTCATTCCAAGGGAGCTGGTCTATCATAACCATGGGGCGGACAGGCTTTAGTCCGTTTAGGCTCTTCCACAGAGCAATTCTTTCGTCGTTGGACGGATGGGCGGCGGCTTTTGCAAGAAGCTCGCCAATGCGTTTTATTCTCTCTTGATCCTTAACACTTAACGTATTCACAGCATTATTCCTTTCTTATTGAGAGCATTTATTATACCAACATACCCTCCTATGGCAAACCATATGAGTATGAGATATTCAAGAAAACTACCGACAGGATGAACAGGCAGCAGTACCTCCAGAATGAGCTTTAGAAGCAGAAGCAAAAGCCCCCCGCCCACAAGCCGTATGAACATGCGGACGATATGACGGCGTCTCCCGGTCTTGGGAAACGGAAGCGTCTTAAAGTGAATAAGACGCTCGTCTGTAAACACTCCCAGAACAAACCCCGCCATAGCCCCCAGAGACTTTACCGTATCGTCCGAATTGGCAAAAAAGAGCGTTATCATGAGTAAAAGAAACGTCACGGTGTAGATAAGATAGTGCCGTTTTACCCGCTTTAACACATAATAACCCACAGTGGTCACCGCGCCGCCCAACAAAAACCCTACCAGTACATCACGCGGGTAGTGTACCCCCAGGTAGATACGCGACAGCCCCACCATAAGGGTGAGAAATGAGCATAATATCCATACCCACCCACGTTTTAGCGTAAGTGCGGTAAATCCGAATGCTCCGGCGGCAAACTGGCTGTGCCCTGACGGAAATGAGTATGAGTAGGGGTAATTAGTGGGAGAGCTGGCAGTTTTTACCCGCTCTGCTCCGGGGCTTCTCACCCCCTCCTGTCCTATGGGGCGCTCGGCACGGAATATGTCCTTAAAGAAGTTGCCGAGACTAAGCGACACTATGGATAGAAACGCCAGCCGTTTACCTATCTCGTTGTCGAGACACCAATAGACCATGCCGAAAAAGAGGATGATAAATACCTCGTCCCCCAAAAAGGTAAACAGGCGAAACACTAAGTCGAGAAAGGGTGAGGAGAAGGACTGTATCCATCTTATAAAGATAAGTTCCGCTTCTAGATAGTTCAATTTATATTCTCTCCGGTATAAAAAGGTATTTATTTCCAATAATGCTAAAAGAAAAATTATTCGGGAGGCATTATGAGAAGATTACGTATAAAAAAGCTGGAGCTTGCCATAGCGTTGGGACTTATACTCACTGTACTTACAGCCGGAACAATAAAGCTTTATGAGGATTGTGCCGATATAAGGGATAAGACACTGAGACTTCACATCATAGCAAACTCCGACAGTGCAGAGGATCAGGCAGTAAAGCTAAAGGTGCGCGACCGCGTCCTCCAGGAGATAGGCACAGAGCTGTCCGAAGCCGCCAACAAAGAGGATGCCCTCACACTGCTTACAGAGAAGATAGACGTATTAAACAAGCTGGCAGACGAGGTGCTCACAGCCAACGGTAAATCCGCACGGTCTGACGCATATGTGGGACGTGTGTACTTCCCCACGCGGGTTTATGAGGATTTTACGCTGCCCGCCGGTGATTATATGGCTGTAAACATCGTTTTGGGTGATGGTGAGGGTAAAAACTGGTGGTGCGTCATGTATCCGGGACTTTGTCTGCCGCCGTCCGAGAAGCAGGCTGTAGAGACCGGCTACACCAAGGACGAGGAAAGGCTCATTCGTTCAGGGTACGAGGTGAAGTTTCTCACCGTCGAGGTTATTGAGCGTATAAAAAGGCTGTTTGCGAAAAAATCTTAATTTATTCTAAACTACCACATAACAAAGAAAAAATCAATAGTTTATGTGTTAATTTTCCGATTGCTTTTTTGACATATTTCATGTTATAATAAGGGATAAGGATTATTTTCGGGAGTATTAAATGAATTTTAATAAAAACATCGTCATAACAGGGCACAACGCCTGCGGAAAGACCACACTGACCGTATCGCTACCCAAAAAGCGAAAGAGAGCGGACCAAAGGGTATGTCATGAGTAAAGAGACATTGTGA
>CAYSTR010000165.1:0-6339 GCA_964433745.1 uncultured Oscillospiraceae bacterium
GATGCTATCCTTTGCTCGTTTCAAAGGGAAATGAACCTTTGCCTGATGACACCAGGTACCTGCCGCACTTCGTTGCTCCGGTCGTCGCGGTGAACGTCAGACTGTCTCTACCGGTTCGGCAATGGACCATTGCGGTGTGTATGATTGTCGGTACCCTGAGGTCACGCATTCCTGTTACTGTCTCGAGGAAACGATTGCAGGGCATGAGGTAAAATATCCGCAGTTTTCATCCGAGTTATATAGCTCGTTTATTACAAAGCTCAATAAGCAGTATCTGACTAAGGCGTACGAGTTGCAAAGCTACTGTGCCCAGACCCTATACAAGAACGCCATGAAACGGTACAGCTTTTCAGGCGAAAACGGCAATACACTGTACGCCTTTGAGCTGTTTCGGGACTACAATGTCACATACGACAAGGACGGAGTTCTGTCTTTGTATTTTGACAGATTCCGTTATGACGGCGGCGCAAACGGCAGTACTGTGCGCACATCGGACAACTGGAAAACGGACGAAAGCAGAAAGCTTCGCCTGTATGAGCTGTTCCCGCGGGGCTTTGACTATATGGCGTACATAGAAAATCAAGTTATCATGCAGATAGAGGAGCAGCTAAAGACAGGTAATGCTTACTACTTCGATGACTATAAAAGGCTCGTCCGCCGCTACTTTAATCCAGAGAACTTCTACATAACAGATAACGGTCTGACCGTGTTCTTCCAGGAGATAACAATAGCTGCGCATGTAAGCGGTATCGTGACGTTTGAGATTCCGCTGGATGTAAACGCTGCTACCGAATAATTTCCCCCGTCCAGTCGATAATGCCGCCGAAATCGTATACATTTGTATATCCAAGCTCAATAAGTGTACGGCTGGCGGCTTCACTGCGCCGTCCGCTGCGGCAGTATACGAGTATCACCGCCTGCTTGTCTGGGAGGGCTTCCTCTGCCTTGTCCTTTATGTCGGTATCCGGGATGAGTACAGCGTCCTTTATATGCCCCTCGTCATATTCCGCTCTTGTGCGGACATCGAGGATAACCGCGTCGTCCGTCATCAGCTCCTCGGCCTCGGAGGATGTGATGCGCCTATATTCGGCGGTTTCGGGAATTAGGTCAATCCGCACGGCTGTAATCTGAACAGGATAGCTCTCGCGAATTTCCGGGAGCATCTCAATCTTCACAGTCTGCCCCACTAACAGGTTAAATCCGATTTCTAAAGACGTGTCATAGCCGACATTTGCCTTGTCAAACCCCACATCATCCGAGGTGGTGACAAGAATGCTTCTGTCGGCTATACTCTCGATTAAAGCGGTAAATACTATGTTCGGCTCTTTTTTATCACAGCCGGAAAGGATTAGTAAAGCTATTATTAACGGTATAATTAACCTTCTCATTTTGTATTCTCTTTCACGCGAAACTCTACAATATCACGGATTAAATCATAGGGCATGGGCTTGTTCAGCGGGAACTGGACAGCCCCCTTTGAGTATTTAAGCCCCATTTCTGTAAACCTTGGAATGAAATGCAAAATCCCGGATGCTCCCGGATAAAAGCCGATATGATTTTTGTGTGCAAAAAAATGTACAAGGTTTCCGTTTAGGTAAAATGTTGGCATAGCCCATGATATCTTTTCGGAAGCGCCGGGTGCATGTGCCTTAATAAATTCCCTCAGCTCTGTGAGCACGGGGCGAATGTCCTCGTCACATGAGCCTATATATTCATCTATTGTTGAAAACTCCGGTTTAGCCATAGCTGTACCTCCTTTTCTATACTCATATACTACCATATATTTGCATACTTTACAATACAATAAGCTATTTTTTATTATAGTGAACAATTATTTGATTATTATAAAAATAACTTGACAATTCTATGTAATAAAGTGTATAATTATAAAATAGGTTAAGTGCGAATAACTTTAAGAAGGAGGTTGAAAGCCGGATGGGTGACATGGGAATGATTATACTTGTTGTAGTAATAAGTATTGTTGTTTCTGGGATTATTTTTGGAGTATTAGCCTTTTTTCTGGGCGTTTCATATAGAAAGCGCGTTGCGGAGCAGGAGATAGGTAATGCGGAGGAAGAAGCCAAGAGAATAGTATCAGAGGCACTAAAGCTGTCCGAGACAAAGAAAAAGGAAGCGCTGCTCGAAGCAAAGGACGAGATTTTTAAGCAGAGATCAGAAAACGAGCGGGAGCTAAAGGAACGCAGAAGCGAGGTTCAGCGGCTTGAACGGCGTGTCCTGCAAAAAGAGGAATCCATAGATAAAAAGATCGAGAACCTGGAAAAGAAGGATGAACAGTACCAGCAAAAGCTGAAGGAAGCGGAAGCAAAGCTGGGCGAAGCTGACATTATCAAGCAAAGAGAGTTCGATATGCTAGAGAAGATATCGGGCTTTACGATGGAACAGGCAAAGGAACACCTCTTACAAAACCTTGAGGGTGAGCTTATACATGAAAAGGCTGTGCGCATTCAGGCATATTCACAGCAGATAAAGGATGAATCCGACCAAAAGGCGAGGGAGATTATATCTCTGGCGATTCAGCGTCTGGCGGCTGACCATGTGAGTGAGGCTACTGTCTCGGTGGTTACACTTCCCAATGACGAGATGAAGGGACGCATTATAGGGCGCGAGGGGCGCAACATCCGTACCCTTGAGACGCTCACAGGCGTTGATCTTATCATAGACGATACCCCCGAAGCCATAACGCTGTCCAGCTTTGACCCGGTTAGGCGTGAGATTGCACGTCAGTCTCTGGAGAAGCTCATTTCGGACGGACGTATACACCCGGCGCGTATCGAGGAGATGGTCGAGAAATCCCGCCGCGAGGTTGAGCAGAAGATTAGACAGGAGGGCGAACGCGCCGTTATCGAGACCAATGTCCACGGCGTACACCCGGAGCTTATAAAGATACTGGGCAGACTGAAATACAGAACCAGCTACGGTCAGAACGTTCTGGCTCATTCCATGGAGGTATCCCATCTGTCGGGAATCATGGCGGCGGAGCTGGGTGTGGATGTTGCTCTGGCACGAAGAGCGGGGCTTCTGCACGATATAGGTAAGGCATTGGATCATGAGATTGAGGGCTCACACGTCACAATCGGTGTGGATGTGTGCCGGAAGTACAAGGAATCGAATGAGGTTCTGCACGCCATAGAGGCGCATCATGGTGATGTTGAGGCTAAGACTATCGTAGCATGTCTTGTACAGGCGACAGACGCTGTATCGGCGGCAAGACCCGGAGCAAGACGAGAGAATCTGGAGAACTATATACGCAGACTGGAGAAGCTAGAGGAGATTGCAAACTCCTTTACCGGCATCGATAAGTCGTTTGCCATTCAAGCGGGACGCGAGGTGCGTATCATAGTAAGACCCGAACAGGTGACAGACGAGCAGATGACACTTCTAGCACACAATATTGTTGAGAAGATCGAGAATGAACTGGATTATCCCGGACAGGTCAAGGTACACTTGATAAGGGAGAGTCGTGCTATAGAGTACGCTAAGTGAGTTTGAGATAGGAGCTGTGGCGTTTCGGGCATTCACCCGAAACGCCGTTTATATAGTTGTGATTAATATTTTATTTATCGGGGATGTGGTAGGCCCTCCGGGCTGTTCTTTTGTAGAGAGCAATCTGCGGACGCTCAAGCAGACCCACAACATCGATGTAGTTATAGCAAATGGCGAGAATTCCGCACAGGGTAACGGTATGCTGCCCGGAAGTGCGGACTCACTGCTAAACGCCGGAGTGGATGTCATAACCGGAGGGAATCATTCCTTTCGCCGCAAAGAGATATATGAATATCTCGACAGCGGTCTGCCGGTGATACGTCCGTACAACCTGCTGGGGGCAAAGCTGCCCGGACAGGGCTATTATATCCTTGACCGACTGCGTTATAGGGTGTGTGTCCTAAATATTTTAGGAAGTGTGTATATGGATTCGTCTGAGAATCCGTTTCATGCTGTGGACAGGGTTCTATCATCGATTAATGAACGTATTATTATAGTGGATATGCACGCCGAGGCAAACGGTGAGAAGCTGGCTCTTGCAAATTATCTCGCGGAGCGTGTAACGGCAGTAATAGGAACACATACCCATGTCCAGACGGCGGATGAGACCATTCTGCGGGGACATACAGGCTATATCACGGATGCCGGTATGACAGGGCCTATTAATTCTGTCTTGGGGGTAAAGACAGAGCTTGCTATACGCAAGATGTCATCGTCTTTGCCTGTGCGGTTTGAGGCGGCTTCCGGACCCTGTTTTATGAATGCGGTTGTGCTCACTGTAGATGAAAAAGACGGTAAAACGGTTAAAATAAGTCGAATTATTATAAAACAAGGATAAATTATAGTTATTTTGGCTATTGTATTTTGCCAATAATAAGTATATTATTATAATATAGCAAACGAAAGGGGGCAGAAGCATATACCGTTATTTAATATTTAAGTATGGGGGTTAATAAGGGTATGTGCTCAGAAAATGGAGATTTTAAAAGTTTCCGCAAAGAGTGTACCTAATGCGGTAGCAGGAGCTATTGCTGGGGTTGTTCGCGAGAGTGGCGCTGTTGAAGTGCAGGCTGTAGGTGCCGGTGCGGCCAATCAGGCTGTAAAGGCCATAGCGATAGCAAGAGGGTATTTAGCACCGTCCGGTATTGATCTGGTATGTATACCGGCATTCGCCAACATTAACATTGACGGCGATGAGCGTACGGCAATAAAGCTTATTGTTGAACCGCGATGACGGTTACATAAGAGGAGTGTATAAATAAAGGGACGGTATGACCGCCCTTTTATTTTTTCTATCTAATCTTCTATATCCCACAGCTTCTTGTCATAATCCAAAACAAACATCCGCTTGCCCTTTTTTACAATTTCATGCCCCTCCATTTCTAGGCGGAGCTTTTGTCCGTCCAATCCGTCGGGGAACTTCTCATTCAGCTCGCCGTTTGCCTTGAGAGTGCGCCACCACGGAAACCCGTCGTCTGTGCGTTCTATTGCTGCATGAGCGCATATGTTCATAAATATTCCGGCAGTCAAGGGACAGGTGACATCCGCGCCGTGCTTTCGTGCCAGATAAGCACGTATCCTGTCCGAGGTGATAACGTATCCGGCGGGTACACGCGACATTATCTCGTTATACTGCAGAGGTGCGGCAATGAGCATACTGTTTCCGCCGTAGCGAGCGGCGTACTCCGGGTTATCCGACATGTCCTCTACCAGAGGGTAGTTTTTAGAGTCGCTTAGCTTCTGATTGTAGGTTTTTTTAGCCAAAATTACACATCCTATCTCAATTTATTATCAGAGAAGTAATATATGTCGTCACAGCAAGAACCTCCCATTAGATTAATCATTAGGAAATCCGGACAGCAGAGAACCCTTGAACACCCATTCGCCTTTCCAGTCCATGAGACCGGCGGAATATCCTTTTATAACGGCTATGCGGTTGCTCCCGAATCCGCACACATCGGTAAGCCCCTCCACTACCGGCTTCATGGATATATCCAGCACATCCACCGCCGTCACATTGCCTTTATTGTATCGGCAGACGAAGAACGGATAGTATTCTCCTTGACTGTTTTGCCAGTCGTACGCCCGGCTGACCGAGTAATAGCGGTCGGCGGGCAGGAGAATGTTTAGCTTATCGTCCATAATACCCCAATTGAAGCTCCATTCGCCGTCAGGCACCGCATATTCAAAGAGACCGTCTCCTATAGAGTTTAGTATCTGAATGCCCTCTATTGTCCGGCTGTAAAGGCTCTTTCCGGCTGCATCAAGGAGGATAACCTCATCCCCCTTTATACCCATATACCCTAACGGCTTTTTGCCTCTCTCATTGTTCGGGTAGATGGGAGATAAGCGGGAAAAATCCTTTGCCAGTATTTTTCCGTCTGAATCCAAAAGAGAATAGATGTTGTCATAGTTTGGTGTGCGGATGCTGATTATTGACATGCTGCAGTCACAATATTCTAGTGTCTCGCCCGGACTGAGAACCATATGCTCCACACCGTCCGACAGAGACAGCACCGCCCGCACCTCATTTGCGTCCATGACCATAAAGGATTCCTCCACGTCTCCGTCGGGGAAATACATGAAATCCGACGAATAAAGCGGTGTAAAATCCTCCTTCATGACAACACTAATTGTCGACCCAACCGTCTCTTCCTTAGCAACAATAATGTATTCGTTTTTCATATTTTGATAATAGTAGACTTCATCCATTGGAAATCCCATGAGCTTATTGCCCTTGGAATCCATAATCCCCAGTATAAGCCAACGGTAGTTAGTCACGATAAAACGCGTATCCTCGCCCTTGCCGAAACTAAATATATTGAATGCGTCTTG
>CAYSTR010000166.1:0-6331 GCA_964433745.1 uncultured Oscillospiraceae bacterium
GCCGCCATGGGCAGTCTAGGTCATGAAGTGCCACAAGCCGGTCTTGTATATTTGTACCGGCACCACATTTAAATGTAGAACCAAATAGTACACGCACCTGTCCCTTGCGAACTTTAGTAAACAGCTCCTTCTTCTGCGCTTCGGTGTTATAGTCATGAATAAAGGCAATCTCGGTTTCGGGTATACCCTTTGCGATAAGCTTATCCTTTATATCATCATACACATTAAACCTACCATCGGCATTAGGTGTTGAGAAGTCGCAGAAAATTACCTGTGTAAGCCGTTTTTCAGCAGTATCCTCCCATATTCTATGAACGTTATTCATACAAGCATTTACCTTACTGCTCTCGTCATCGGGGAGCATAGGGTTCATGAGCCGCTGATCGAGCCCTATTTTACGCCCGTCAGAAGTAATACACAGCATGTTGTCATCAGAGGGGTCAACCAATTTATCATGTACTAACTTTGCACGGTCAGATAGGTCTTTTACCATATCCTTCTGTATGTCGGATGGCTGTGCCACAACGGTATGAAAGTTAGCCTTTGGGCGGGGGAGGTCAAGTGTATCAGCAGTTTTTATGTCTGCAACCTCTTTGAACAGGTTCATAAGCTCTGGTAGATTTGTAAACTTTGCGAAGCGCGTACGAGCTCTATATCCACTACCCTCGGGCGAAAGCTCTATTGAGGTTTGGGTCTCCCCAAACGTAGAAGCCCACGCATCGAAATGAACAAGCCCCTTTTCACGGAGGGTATCATATTGCAGATAACGTTGGACGGTGTACAGTTCAGAAATGGAGTTGGTAACAGGTGTTCCTGTGGCGAAAACCACCCCTTTACCTCCCGTTATTTCGTCCATATATCGGCATTTCATAAACATATCACTGGACTTTTGTGCTTCCGATTGGGACAGTCCGGCTACATTCCTCATCTTCGTATAGAGGAACAAATTTTTAAACGCATGTGATTCATCAACAAAAAGCCTATCTACACCTAACTGCTCAAAAGTGACCACATCATCTTTTCGACTGCTGTCATTGAGCTTTTGCATACGTGTTTCCAGAGATTTCTTTGTCTTTTCCATCTGTTTAATGGTGAACCGCTCACCATTGTTTGTTTTCAACTCCTCGATACCCTCTGTTATCTCCCATATCTGATCCTGTAGCAGCCGCTCTTGCCGTTCCTTAGATAATGGTATCTTTTCTAGCTGACTGTGCCCGATAATTACCGCATCATAATCTCCTGTAGCAATTTTAGCACAGAACTTCTTTCGGTTGCGGGTTTCAAAGTCCTTTTTTGTAGCAACAAGGATATTCGCAGAGGGGTACAGTCGTAGAAACTCAGAAGCCATCTGTTCGGTTAGATGGTTAGGCACTGCCATAAGACTTTTACTGCACAAGCCTAACCGCTTGCTCTCCATAGCGGCTCCTACCATTTCAAAGGTCTTTCCCGCACCGACTTCATGAGCAAGCAGAGTATTACCACCGTATAGGATACGAGCTATTGCATCCCTCTGATGAGGTTTTAGCTCAATCTCCGGGCTTATCCCGGTAAACTCAATATGAGAGCCGTCATACTCCCGCGGACGGATGGAGTTAAACAGTTCGTTATACTGCTGAACAAGATTCTGACGGCGTACAGGGTCACGGAAAATCCAGTCCTTGAAAGCCATTTTGATTGCTTCCTGTTTCTGTTGTGCTAACGTGGTTTCTTTCTTGTTTAGGACACGTTGCTCTTTTCCGTCAATCTCCTTAGTGTCATATACCCGCACATCTTTTAGGTTTAGCGTTTCCTCAATAATCTTGTATGCGCTCATCCGGTTTGTGCCATAGGTCACATTGGCAAGCACATCACCATAAGAAACCTTTGTTTTACCCGCTATGTTCCATTCGCCTGTATGCTCTGAATAGTTAACAGCAAGCTCATTCCGCAGATAACGGGATGGTTGGAGCATCTCTACCATAAACTGCCGGATATACTCCTTATATACCCATGTGGAACCTAATCGGACGGAAATTTCAGAAGCATCTAAATCCTTGGGCTGTGCTTGCTCTAAAGCCTTTACATTGATTTCATAAGCAGGGTCACTCTCTGCTGCATACATTGCCATACGCAGTTTTTCTCGCACATTTCCCGATAGATATTCATCGGCAGTGACATAGTGGTCAGAGTTGGGTACACGAAATATTACTCCTTGTAAATCGGCGGCTAACCTTTCCTCTGTAAATCCGGTAAGCTCCCCCATAAAGCCCATATCCACCTTTGCCTTTTTTCCTATGGATACAGCTAGTGCTTCGGCAGACGTATCAACAGAAGTTATGACGGTTTTCTGCTTTATAGTACGCTTATGAAACATATCGGACTTGCGTTCCAGTTGACCGTTTTCATCTAGGAGTTCAAGAGAACAGAGCAGATAATATGACGAGTCGGAAGAAAAAGCTTTGTTGTTCCCACTGTCGTTAATAAGTCCGAATTTACGACTGAAATCATCGTACAGAGTGTTTAGTTCCGCTTGCTTTGCCTTTATATCACTGTCGGAATAATCATGCAGCTGATAGTCTATCAGCTCACGCACGACCTCCCGCAGCTCCACCATACCCTTGACACGCTCCAGAGTAGCAGCAGGCATATCTACCGGGTTCATACGGCTGTTTTCACGAAAATATACTGTTCCGTCTATAACGGTGTAGCTGAAGTTGCGGACTGATGGGTCGGCGGGGATTGATACTTCCTGTATCCCATCTATATCGTCAAGCTCTACTTCGGTAATCTGCCCCTCGATATATGCCATTGCACGTGAAAGCTGCTCTGCCAGAGTACCGTGTTCGGCTTCATCAAGCGGCAGACAGGTTGTATCATTTGCATTACCATACATTCGCACCCCATCGTCCCTAGACATTGTGCCCAGCATCATATGGGGATTATCAGCAAAGTATCGGTTAATAGGTATTTTGTCCTCATTGTGCCAGATGTTTACCCAATCTGGTTGTATATCTATAAGGCGGTCACGCTTTTGGAGAAAGATGATGTCGCTCGTAACCTCTGTCCCGGCATTTGCTTTAAAAGCTGTATTAGGTAAACGCACCGCACCGAGAAGCTCTGCTCGCTGCGCTAGATATTTGCGTACATCTATGTTTGCCTTATCCATTGTACCTTTAGAAGTAATAAAAGCAACAATACCACCGGGGCGAACCTGGTCGAGAGTCTTTGCAAAAAAGTAATCATGTATATGAAAGTTATTCTTATCATACCGCTTATCTGCAACTCCATAGCTTCCAAACGGTACATTGCCAATAGCCACGTCAAAGAAGCTATCGGGGGTTGTGGTCTTTTCATAGCCCGAAATAGTTATATCAGCTTTTTGATACAGCTGCTTTGCGATACGCCCGGTTATACTATCAAGCTCAACTCCGTAGAGCTTTGAGGATTGCATACTTTCCGGCAGCATTCCAAAAAAGTTACCGATACCACAAGCTGGCTCTAAAATGTTGCCCGAACGAAACCCCATGCGTTCTATAGTGTCATAGATTGCCTTTATAACGGTGGGACTGGTATAGTGGGCATTGAGTGTTGAAGCTCTTGCCATGTCGTATTCTTCTGGTGTGAGAGCTTCTTTAAGCTGTGCATATTCCTTGCTCCAATCCTTGTTCTCGCTGTCGAAAGCTTGTGGTAAACCGCCCCACCCGACATATCGGGATAAAATAGTCTGTTCTTCGGGGGAAGCCAGTCGGTTTTTTGCTTCAATTTATTTGAGTGTGCGGATCGCTCTGAGGTGAGAGGTAAATTTAGTCTTTGCTCCGCCTTCCCCGAGATGTTCATCTGTTATGCGGAAGTTTATCGGCTTTTGTTGTGGTCGTTCGGGAATCTCATAAAGTGAACGCCTCTCATTGGCAGCACTGACTGTCATGTTACCATTACTGTCAATAAGCACGACATCCCTGTAAAGCCCGTTTATCTGGGATACCACGATTTCGGTGTTGTATAGAGGTATACCAACAAGCGGCAGTCGCTCTGCACCACCCACACTTCTGCCGGTAATCGTATAACCCAGTTCGTTTGCTACAAACTGAGCATCATCACCATAGAACTCGTAGAAATCGCCGAGTTGTGTCATTACGATATGGTCGGGGTATTGTTCTTTTGCAAGGTTAAAACGTGCGGCGGGAGATAAGTTTACTTGTGGTGGTGTGATTTCAACTACAGAAGCTTCCTTTTGTCCTTTGAAATCTGATAGCACTTGTAAATAGTTTTCACGCACCTGTACTTCGCTTATATCACCATGGCGGAATGCTACCATCTGCTCTCTAATATTAAGTGGAATATCACTGTCACCTAAAATATTACCCCATGTTGTAATCATGGTTGTATTAGTAATGTAAGTGAGGTTTCCGCTTCTACCGAGGGCATACTCCACACCCTCACTGTTATAGCCGATAATATCGCCATCACGGTACAATGACAAATCAAAATCGTGCCCTGCTTCCCTCCAGTCCACAAAGAAAACAGGAGGTGGGCAGTCTAGTGATACAGTTTCAGCCGGTGTTGTCTGCTCCGACTGTATGATATCTGGCATATCGAGCGTTTGCTCCTGCTCCGGTGCTGTCTGTGCCACGTTTTCTGCTGAAAGCCGTCCCCATGCTTCATTCAGGCTTGTATCCGCTAACGTCTGCTCATCTGCGGTGAGAAATAGTCCCTCGTCCATGAGCTTTGCTATCCGTTGCTGAACCTTTGCCCATGGTAAGGTCTGCTCTAATTCGCCTTTGGTGACGGTGAACATAGGCATATCGCCACCGTACTCACCTTTAAGGAAAGTTGCGGTGTCTCTTGCTCGTGCGTGTTCGTGCATATATTCATATACACGGATTTTACTGTTAATGTCACCATTCCACGCCTTTATAGCCCTATCAATATCATTCTGCGATATAGTTTCGGGAAGTGAAGCAATCGTCAGCTGTTCGGTTTCCGATATAAGAGAAAGCTGCTCTTGTATTGTTGGGAAAATCGAAAGCTGTGCCGGGGTAGTATAAATTTGATTAAGGTTTGGGAATAGGGTATATGTACCGTTTTCATATGCTGTAAGATTATCAAATGCGGTCTTTCTGGCTTCATAATACATATCACCGATAGGTGTGTTCTCCATAATCGGACGCATCGCCGATAGTAAATCCTTTACGGTCTCGGGATTATTAAGTGATTCGCCGAGTTTACTGGCATCGCTCCAGAAGTCACCGAATATGCCATTTTCTGCATGTAGCGGGCGCCTAATATCAGCAGGTAGATTACTGTAGAACCTGATAATGTCTGCACCTAGCATTTTACTCTCATATGCGGGTATGCGGTCAAGCTCACGCTCCGACATATATGTACCGTTCTTTATAAGCCGGTCGAAATGGTTTGCGACGGTTGACCATTTTAGATTTACCACGGCATCGGGCTTAATATATCCTCCCTTTGCCAATGTGATACCTTTACCCGGTGTCGCATCAGCATGACCATGCTCACCGCTTGCGAAGATGTATGTACCTCCACCGTGACCATATTCATCCTTTAGAAACGCTACCTTTTCCTTAGTATCGTGGTTATGCAGAAAAAATGAGAAGATACGGTACTTACCGTCCTGTGTAAGACTACCTCTTTTGAGATAATCCTCTATTTCGGTAGCAGTGATTTTTACAGGAGAAGCAGAAACACCGCCCTCATCGGACGGTATTTCTGCTTCACTTTCGGTTAGCTGTATATCAGCTCGTTCATTATCACTTCCTCCGCTGTGGCTTTCAAGCTGTTCATATGTGCTGCCCAACCCATCGGGTCGGTCGTTTTGTCTGGGGGCGGTGACTGGGATGTCAGCTGCTTCATCATTAGCTCTAACCTCTCGTTCGCCGTGTCCTCTATCCCCAGACAATGGGGGAACAGCTTCTCTGTCAGCACCAGTTGATTGTAGAATATCGGTCGGTGCTCCTTCAGATACGACTTGCGCATCATGCCGTACTTGGTCAGTCCTCTCTCCGGCTCCTGGATGGTCAGGTCGGGTATCAGATAGTCCCCTGTCTGCTTGTAAGCTATCTCTGCCATGTTGATTACCCCTTTCACGCGTATAGTTTTTTATGGTGACCTCTATCTCCCGCAGAACTTCCTCGGATATGGTGCTGACGGCTTTTCCCAGTGCACCAACAGCTGCAGGAGTATTGAAATCGAATATGGGTTGAAAATCCTCATCCTCGAAGTATTCGGCAGTATCAAGTCCGCATCTGGACATGATACTGTAAGCGGCACTTACCGTCAGAGCTTCTCTAAAGGTTACAGACAGATTAAATTCATCATAATCCTCTAGGAA
>CAYSTR010000167.1:0-6310 GCA_964433745.1 uncultured Oscillospiraceae bacterium
TCTTCGGGAGCAACCATTACGTCCGGCAGCATAACCTCGCCGTTCTCACCTGTGCCCTGCATAAGCATTGTCAAAAAGTCAAATACCGACATGTCCATGAGCATTCCCGATGTCACTGCTTCGCCCTCGGCACCCGCCATACCGGCTAGTATCGCCATAAAGTCTCCGCCTGCTGCACCGGTCTGTGCCTTTTGTCTTGCCACGCTGTTTACCTGTGTGCTTACTGCGTTTACATTCATTCTCTCACCTCCTTTTGATGTTAATGGTCACCAGTTAACAGTCAAACCCCTTGTCAGGCGATCAACTGTTAACGACTAACCGCTAACCGCCGTTATGTACTTTGCCGTTACATGTTCATCCACTACAACGGCATCCGCCTTGCGAACCTTATCGTCATATGCCTCAAGCTGCTTCTCTTTCAGTCGCTCCAGCCCCTTGACCTCGGTCTGCACTGCGATTACAATCCCTCTTTGCTTCTCTATGCGCTTTCCTACTGCTTCAAGCTCCTTTTCAAGCTCTTTTATCTGTCTGTGTGTGCCCTCTATCCTAAACCTAAACGAATTAATCTTAAATATCGTCGTGCCCGCACGAGTAATCTCCGCCAGCTCATCTTGCAGCGTACGTGCCGCCGCTATAAGCTGTAATCTTCTTTCCTCAATGGCGTTACGTTCAAAGTTCAGCTTCGCCAGCGCCAGCTTCTCTTTCTCCAGCATCTGATCCTTATAGGTTAAAAGCTTCTGCAAGCTAAACTCAAACTTTTTCAACGTTTTCACACTCCTTTAGGAAATTGATTTTATTAAAAGCTTTACCGTATCGTCAAAATTATACTTCTCGCTGACTTCCTGTTTCAAAAAGCCGTTCATTTTGTCCAGATGTGAGACCGCTATATCAAGCTCCGGGTTTGACCCCTGCTTATACGCACCTATGGAGATAAGATCCTTATTGCTTTCATACAAGGACAAGAGATTTCTTAGCTTTCTCGCCGCTGTCAAATGCTCCTTATCGGCTATGTCGTTCATGAGTCGGCTCACGCTTCCCAGTACATCAATCGCCGGATAGTGGTTTGATGCCGCTATCTTTCTCGATAGCATGATGTGTCCGTCTATGATACCGCGCACCGTGTCGGATATGGGCTCATTGGTGTCGTCACCCTCTACGAGGACGGTGTATATCCCGGTAATCGAACCTACCTCAAAGTTTCCCGAACGTTCTAAGAGCTTCGGCATTACAGTGTAGAGCGACGGTGTATATCCTCTGGCTACGGGCGGCTCTCCTATACTAAGACCAATCTCACGCTGTGCCATGGCAAATCGCGTCAGACTGTCCATCATTAGGAGCACATCCTTGCCTTGATCCCTGAAAAACTCCGCTATGGTGGACGCTGTCAGCGCACACTTCTGTCTCATCATGGCCGGCTGATCGGATGTCGCTATGACCAGCACCGAACGCTTGATACCCTCTTCGCCGAGGTCGCGTTCTATAAACTCGATAACCTCTCTGCCGCGCTCTCCAACAAGCGCTATGACGTTTATGTCAGCCTTTACGTTTCGTGCAAGCATACCCATAAGTGTACTCTTACCGACGCCGCTTCCGGCAAAGATGCCCATTCTCTGTCCCTTGCCCATAGTGAGCATACCGTCTATCGCCTTGACACCCAGCTCCACAACATCGTGGATTCTCGGACGTTCCATCGGGTTTGAAGGATTTCCGTTTATGGGGTAGTACCCCTCCGCCTTAATCTCGCCGCGTCCGTCTATCGGTTGTCCCAGAGCGTTAACCGTGCGCCCCATGAGCTCACTTCCGACCTTTATCTTCAGCTTGTCGCCTGTGTTTCTTACAAAGCTTCCGTACCCTATGCCCTCAATATCCTGATAGGGCATCAAAAGCACCTTTTGCTCCTTGAACCCCACGACCTCCGCAAGCATTACGTTACCGGAGCTGTCGAGCATAATCTCACACACATCACCGATGTTGCACGACGGACCAGTCGCTTCCACGGTCATGCCTACAATCTTGTCAATCTTGCCCATGCGTGTGTAGAAATCGTTCATTCTAAGGGAGCGGTTAAACCTTTTTATATCCAAGCATTCTACCTCGTCAATCGGATTGCTTTTAAATCTGTTTAAAATTATTCTTTATATTTTCAATCTGAGTATACAGTGACACATCAATTATTTCGTGCTCGGTCTCAATGAGCAGTCCGCCCTTCGGGAGCTCCTTTGGTATAACCTCGGTGGAATGCCCAGTCTGCGGAACATACTTCTCTATATTGTGAACCAGATGGTCTATTAGCCCTGTCATCTCCTCGGACACCGATATGGAGAATATCTGTGAGTTTCTAGCCGAGTCAAGCGCAGCCTTTACCAGAGGGAGCATGTTCATATCGTCCCTGTCGATGTGCTCACGCAGTACCTTTTCTGCAACCGACACCGCCAGCTCCTCTAATGTTCCCTCAAACTCTCGAAAGAATGCTTCCCGCTCGGACTTTAGCACCTCAAAGCTCTGGGACAGTCTCTCTATCTCATCCGTAATGTTCGTGACCTGAGACTGTAATCCGTCCTCATGTCCGGCGATATATCCCTCGTCATACGCTTCATTCTTGATGGTATCCACCATGGCTCTTGCCTCGGACACCATGGCGTCTGCCTGTTCTCTCGCGTCCTTGGAGGCTCTTTGCAGTATCTCATGTGCTCTGCCGTTGGCTTCCTCAATAATAGCCATTGCCTGTTCGTTTGCCAGGCGAAGAAGCTCATTAGCCTCCTCGCGCATACGCTCGTGCTCCGGGTCGGGAGGGGGAGGGGTCAGCATGACCGGTTCAGTGCCGTCCGACAGCTTAACAGTCTTATCGGAGAGGTTTATGTTATCTGCTTTTAGTATTCTACGCAATAACCTCATCCTTTCCGCCCTTCGAGATCACGACCTCACCCGCTTCTTCAAGCCGCCTGATTACGCCGACAATCCTCTGCTGTGCTTCCTCTACGTCGCGCATACGCACATTGTGCAGATACTGAATATCGGTGCGGATCGACTCCTGTACACGCTGAGACATGTTCTGGAAGATAACCGCGGAAACTTCCTGGTTGGCAGCCTTGAGGGCGATAGCCAGATCCTTTGTGTCCACCTCTCTGATGAAACGCTGTATCGACATGTTGTCGAGATATACGATGTCCTCGAATACGAACATGAGCTTTCTGATATCGTCCGCCAGCTTGGGATCCTTCGAGCCTAACTCGTCGAAGATGTGCTTCTCTGTACCGCGGTCTACATGGTTCATGATGTCGGCGATGTAGGACACGCCGCCTACCTCCATGAGGTCTACCGATACGATGGATGCGAACTTCTTTTCGAGAATTTTTTCAACAATATTAATGACCTCGGGGGATGCTCTGTCCAGATTAGCTATACGCTCGACAACCTCGACCATCTTCTCCTTCGGCAGCTCCTGAATAACCATGGAAGCTTGATCCGAACGTGCATATGAAAGAATCAGTGCGATGGTCTGCGGGTGCTCGTTTTGTACTATATTTAAAAGGTTTTTATAGTCAGCCTTGCGAACGAAGTCAAATGCTTTTGTTTTTAGAGACTTTGTAACACGCTCCATGAAAGAGGATGCCTGCTGTTGACCGAATGCCTTCTCTAGAATATCCTTAGCGTATGCAACGCCGCCCTCTGTGATGACCTTCTGGGTGATGCACAGACCGTAGAAGTCGTTTACGATTTCCTTCATCTCGTCAGAGGAAAGTCTCTCAAGCTTTGATATCTCTAAGGACAGCTGCTCGATTTCCTCCTCACGAAGATATTTATAAACCTTAGACGCGTTCTCCGCGCCAAGGGAGATAACTATAGCAGCAGCCTTTTCAGCCGCACTGGGTTTTCTCATAGCAGTAGCCATTATTCATCCTCCTTAAGCCATGTTCTAATAAGCGAAGCGGTAATCTCGGGATTTTGTGACGCAAATTCCTTAATCTCGTTGGTCATCATGTTCTCTCTGCTCATGGTTGCTTCCGCACTCTCCTTGAGCCTGCGCTTCTGTTCGCTGACCTCCTCGATGTATTCCTCGCTGGTCATAAGCATGGGTTCAGTAACACTCGACATAGCCTCTGCAGCAGCCAGAGCCGCTTTATTTCTCTTACGCTTTACGATAATCGCAAACAGGATAACAGCCAGCAGTGCGACAAACAGGAACGCAGACGCAGACAGTATCACAACTGGGTTTTTAAGAACTGTTGCAATATCAAAGCCGGGGGCGGGGGCAGCCGGTGTATCAAATGAAAAGTTATTAATCGAAATGTTTTGAGCCGGAATGTTTGTAGCCTTTGCTACGGTATCAATAAGTGCATCCTTCTTTTGCTGCTTCATATCAGAATCAGCAACCGTCACGGCGATGCTCGCGCTCTTCATGACAGCGCCGCCCTTTTCAACCTGCTTCTTAATCGAGCTGACAAGGTAGTTTACATCTCTCTGATAATTTGCATAGTCGGGAGTGCCGTCGCCGTTTTCATCTACATAATATGAGGGAACATCTGTATTGTCCTCTTCGCCGACAATGCCGCCGGTGGCAACATCTGAAGGACTCATGGCAAGGCTCTCGTTGTATCTGTCGATAACACCCTTGCCGTCGTTGTCGCCGTTGTAGGTAAGCTCCTCGGATATCATCTTATCATAATCCAGTACAACCGAAGCAGACACACGCAGTTGATCGGGTGTATAGCCTATAGACAAAACATTTATGACCTTTTCTTGAAGTGAACGCTCTATCTCGGTCTCAAGACCCAGTCTCTCAAGCTCCTCTGCAATACCGCTCTGTGACTCTTCTGCGGACTTCATTCTAAGCATTGTGGAAGCGTCCATGATAACAACGTCTGCCGGATCAAGCTTTGGTACACCGGAAGCGATAAGCGCCTGAAGTGACGATACACGCTCGGGTGACAGCTTTGCGCCTTGATTCATGGTCAGCAAAACAGACGCAGTAGTCTTTGTGCTGTCCTGCTCCCATACGTAGTTTGACTCGGGAGGAACTACAAGTGTTACATCTGCGTTTCTTACGCCGTCTATCTTCTTTAATGTGTTATTCATCTTCTCTTCAAGGTTAAAGATGAGGTACTGTTTCTTTTCAAATTCTGTTGTCGTAAATCCGGAGTTAGAAGCAAACACGCCCCAGCTGGGAGCTGTCTTGGGGTACCCCTGTGCAGACAGCTCAACCATAAGTCTGTCCACCTGATCGGAAGGTACCTGTACTTCACCGGCACTTGTCATTCTCGCTTCAACCGACATATCCTGTAAAGCTTCAAACACTGACAGGCTTTCTTCCTTTGAAATACCAGGATAAAGCACCTTGTACTTGGAAGCCGACAGGTTAAGCATAACTGCCGTCGCGATTGCCAAAACAATGGTGACACCTACTATAGAAAGAATTAATATCTTGTTTCTCTTCGATTGATTGCTCCAGAACTCTTTAGAAGCACCGAGCGCCTTTACAACTTGTTCCTTCATTTTTACTCCTATTCAGACGATAACTATAAAAGGTGGTAAGCTAAAACCCCAATCGGTTCCTAACACCTCTGACTCTCAAAACGTCTTTTAATTAAACCTGCATCCTCATGATTTCGTTATACGCACCCACAACTCTGGAGACAAGCTGTGTAGTCATTTCTAAAGAAGTGGCAAACTTTTCGGAGTTTATCATAACTGTATGTAGATCGTCCGTTTTTCCCATTGCAAGATCATATGCATCCTGTTCCGACTGTGCCTGGGCGGCGGTTGTTTCCGATATTGCGTTTTTTAGAATGTCGGAAAATACTGACCCCCCCCCGTTATTCGCAGAAACGGGTTTCATAGTCCCTTCAATGCCTGCTACAGGCTGCATTCTGGTAATCGGTACAATAAACATCCTTTGTTTACCCCTCTTTCACTTTTGTTCATATAAAAATCCAAATTGGTTTGAAACTTCTTAAATCAGTATATCACATAAACATCATATAATAAAGTAAATATTTCACTTTTTTATGCTAAAAATCAAAATTCAGCGTTATATCCTATCAAGCGACAAATTGTTTCCATTTTCTGTAAAATAACCACAACTGATTTTCGGTACTTTTCTATTATACATACTTTGATACTAAATTGCAATAGTTTTTACGAAGTTTTTTCTGGCAAATACCAGTCTCAAATACAGTATTTAGGAGTGAAGCTCTATATTTCGCAATCATGCTGTATTATATGTACTATAATTATTGTTTTTGCAGTTTTCATTCTGCCTTAATGAAAAAAGAACGGCACTGCCGTTCTTTAATTTTGGGGGTACCCCCCT
>CAYSTR010000168.1:0-6295 GCA_964433745.1 uncultured Oscillospiraceae bacterium
GTAGGGTCGTGGTACAAGAAAGTAGAATGCTCTTATAAAGACGCAGCTCCGATTGTAATATCTGATAATAAGGAAATATTGTTAACACGGGCGAATGATATACTGTATGTACATTTGAATAAGCCGCCTAAATCAAACTGTGTCTCCCTAAACCCCATTGACAAGGTTCCTAAAAAGGCTACAATATTAGATACCAATGAAAGTGTTTCTTTTTCGGTAGAAAGCTCTCCTGAATCTGAAAAGCCAATTCTTAGGCTGACTAATCTTCCGGTGAATGAGCACACAGATACATTGTTGGTTATTGCGGTTGAAGGTCTATTTTGATATTGTTGTCTGTTTTTGCGCAGCATGAATACAGCGGATTTCCGTTGTACTTATGCTGCGCTCTTTTGCTTTTATTATATAATTATTTTACACATACTTGCTCATATGCACTATTGTATATTGACATTTGCATTATTTAATGCTACAATTAGCATAGGGTCAGCTAAACACAAACGCAAACGAGGAGGCTAATATGACTATTCAATTGCAAAATGACTGGCGGCTTGACTATGGTCAATTTACAGATCTTAATACGCAGCTCCCAACATCAATGTACACAGTGCTTTTAAGTCATGGTTTAATCGAAGATCCTTACTATAGAGTAAATGAATTCCCTGCAAGGGAGCTTTCGCGTCAAAATGCAGTATTTTACACACGCTTTCAGCTTAATGAGAAGGAGCTTGCATATGAGCATTTAGTTCTTCGTTTTGAATGTATTGATACTATAGCACAGATATATCTAAACGATGTTTTTATAGGCAGCAGCAATTCTATGTTTGCAAGATGGGATTTTGATTGTATAAAGGCGGCGGTAATAGGTACAAATCTTCTAAAAATAGAGATTAAGTCTCCTATATTGTATGCCGAGCAAGCCCATGACCGTTATCCCTTGTGGGGGATGCCGGAAAGCATGACCATGCGCGGTTACTCTCATATTAGAAAAGCACATTGTATGTTCGGGTGGGATTGGGGACCGCAGCTTCCTGACATGGGGATATACAGAGATATATCTCTACTGGCTTATAACGGAGCAATAATTGAGGATTTCAGCGTTAAACAAACCCACGATGAAAACGGCACAGTTAGATTACTTGTTTCGGTAGATTTCTCAGACGGACTTTCTCACGAAGCTACAGTTGTAGTTACAGACCCTAACGGTGAACAGATCAAAGCTCCGCTATCGGACAATGAATGCACCTTTATTATTAATAACCCCCAATTATGGTGGCCGAATGGATACGGTGATCATCCGCTTTACACTGTTACTGTAAGCATGAATGCTCAAGATAGTATAAAAACACATAAAATCGGACTGCGTACGTTAACCGTCAGCACTAGAAAGGATGAATGGGGAAATGAGTTCGCTTTTGTTGTAAATGGCAAAAAAATCTTTTCTATGGGAGCCGATTACATACCCGAGGATTGTCTAATCCCCCGCATGACATATAATAAAACCCATGAGCTCATAAATTCCTGTGTCGCCGCAAACTTCAATACACTGCGTGTTTGGGGAGGAGGATTCTATCCGGACGATTATTTCTACGATTTATGTGACCAGTACGGTCTTATTGTCTGGCAAGACTTTATGTTTGCATGTGCAGTGTATAATGTTACCGATGAGTTTGAGGAGATACTAATAAAAGAATTTGAGCACAATATCCGCCGCCTTAGAAACCATGCATGTCTGGGGTTACTATGCGGGAACAATGAAATGGAGGTTGCATGGGTAGACTGGAATATTACTCAAGACGAAAAGATAAAACAAGACTACATCTATCTGTTTGAACGGCTGCTTCCGCGCATGGTAAAAAAATACGCACCTGACATATTTTATTGGCCGGCTTCCCCCTCAAAGGGCGGCGGCTTTAATGACCCCAATGATTATAACAGCGGGGACGTTCACTACTGGGAGGTTTGGCATGGCAGTAAGCCCTTTGAAGAATACCGGAAATACTTTTTTAGGTATTGTTCAGAGTTTGGATTTGAATCGTTTCCTAGTATAAGTACCATTAAGTCATTTGCGGAAAATGAGGATATTAATCCATTCTCGCGCGTTATGGAGAGCCACCAAAAATGTGAAGGCGGCAATAAAAAAATCCTTTCATATCTTGCAGACTATTATCTGTATCCCAAAAACTTTGAGACCTTTATATATGCATCTCAGCTTTTACAGGCTGATGCTATAAAATATGGAGTGGAGCATATGCGCCGTCACCGCGGACGGTGTATGGGTGCTGTTTACTGGCAGTTAAATGATATCTGGCCGGGGCCCTCATGGTCTAGCATTGATTATTATAGCCACTGGAAAGCCCTGCATTATTACGCCAGAAGGTTTTTTGCTCCTGTATTATTATCTGTCCATTCCGATAACAAATCAGCAACCTTCAATATATCAAACGAAACAATGTATGACATTGAATGTACCATAAAAGCAGGGCTTCGATCTAACAGCTTTGATGTTATTGAAGAGTATAGCTTTAGTTGTTCGGTTGGTGCTTTGTCCTCATTGGATATAGGGCAGATAAGCCTTGCAGCCATCACGGAGGATGAAAAAAGGTATAATACTTATCTGTACTATCAGCTTTATGATAAGTCCGGCAGGATAATATCCTCAGAAAGCATACTATTTGTAAAACCCAAACATTACAGCTTTGAAAGACCTGAAATAACGGCGAGTGTCAGAGAACAAGAAGGCGAATTTGTTATTTCATGTACAGCAGCTCGATATGCCAAAAGTGTTTATATCTCTCTTGAAGAATTACCTGTAAAGCTGTCTGACAATTTTTTCGATTTAGTAGGAACAGATCCATATGAGATAACTATTACACCAAATAATGCTGCAGATATTACAATAAACAAAATACAAAATGCGCTCAAAATTACATCTGTATGGGATATTGCGGGTTAGGAGAATAGGCGATGAATGATTTTCTTTTTGTGCAGCCGGAGGTATCACTGGAACTAAACCAAAATATCATCAAGTTCGCCGGTATGGTGGACAAGGTAGCTCGTTTGGAGTACGGAATTTCTGTGCAGTACGGTTCAGGGTCTGTTACAGGCGGATTTAAAGCAGAAAGCACAGAGGATTTGGCGATTTTTAATAGGGCGGGCACGGTAGTTTCAAGCGACGAGGGCAGTTTTAATATGAACCTGTCATTTACCGGGCGGGATGTAATAAAGGTTGAAATCAACCAAACAGAAGGACATGAGTATGTAAATCCATATGAAATAACTCCATCTGTTACACATTATGAAGATGAGCACTATTCTTCCTGTTCTAATGGGCAGTACACAATAAAGCTCGATAAAATGCTCGGTACCTTTCAAATTACCGACAATTTAGGTATTGTACGGATTGAGGAGACGCGCAGCTGCAAATCGGTATACTGGGGCTTCTTTTCACCGCCATTGTCCCACATACGTAGCCGCGGTGAAATATATACCGCACAGTCGTTTGTCCGATATGCCGATGAAGGCTTCTATGGCTTTGGTGAGCAGTTTACCGACCTGGATAAGCGCGGTCAGCTTGTGGATATATGGAATGTAGACCCCGCAAACACGCAGAGCTTCGCCTCCTACAAAAACATCCCGTTTTTTATGAGCACCCGAAACTATGGCATTCTCATAGATTCCTCTAGGCGCTCTATGTTCGATATGGGCACAAAAACCGCAGAAGCATTGTCCATACATCTGCAGGGTGAGTCACTTCGATACTATATTATACTGGGGAACTCCATGGCGGAGATACTTGACCGTTATTTCCTTTTAACGGGAGAGCCGTCCATGACCCCATTGTGGTCATTCGGCATCTGGATGTCCAGCTTAAACCGCTATAATAGCGCACAGAACCTCATTGATGTTGCAAAAGAATTTAGATTAAGGCAGTTCCCCTGCGATGTACTGCACATCGACCCGGTGTGGATGGATGCAAAAACACTGGTCTGTCCCTTTGGCTGGGGTAAAGCGTTTGGGGACTATCGCCGAATGGTTGACGAGCTGACACAGAATGGCTTTAAGCTGAGTGTGTGGGTAGCACCCTATCTGCCGCTGACCTCACCGCACTATAATTACGGTCTCGATAAAGGGTACTATTTAAAGGATAATCAAGGCAGGGTCATCATCAATCAAGGGACTATGAACTTCTGGTCAGAGCCGTTTGTTTACTTTGATTTTACCAATATCGAAGCCGCTGAATGGTATAAATCACTCATAAAAGAAATCTTCACCGATGGGGTCTCGGTTATAAAGAATGATCTAGGCGAGCTTGCACCGCTTGAGGCGTTGTTCGCGAATGGAATGGATGGCAGTGAGGGTCATAATTTCTATACGCTGGAGTATGCCCGGAATACATATGAAGCCTGCCGGGAGGTCTTGGGGGAGGATGCCATTATCTGGTGCCGCTCGGGGTTTACAGGGGTACAGCGATATCCATGCCATTGGGCGGGGGATGTCACATGTAACTATGAGAATATGAGGGGACAGCTGCGTGCTATTCTGTCGGCGGGTATGAGCGGGTTTGTGTTCTTTAGTCATGACACCGGCGGCTTCGTCGGACAACCCACTCCAGAGCTATACACACGCTGGTTTCAGATGGGTGTGTTCACCTCTCATATGAGGGCTCATGGCTGTGCCGCACATGAGCCATGGGCTTACGGAGATGAAGCAGAGGGTATCTGCTTACGATATGCAAAGCTCCGGTATTCATTACTGCCTACATTGTACACAGCAGCTAAGGAATGCTGTAATACTCATTCGCCTATGATAAAAGCGCTCGTACTGGACTATCAGGACGATTTTACGGTAAGAAGCATTTCAGATCAATACATATTTGCGAACAGATTTCTTGTATGCCCTGTTTTTGGTGGGGATATCAATAGAAGGGTATATCTTCCCGATGGTATTTGGTTTGATTACTTTACGCATGAACGGTATGAGGGAGGGCGGTGGTACGATATATTCTGTACGCTTGACAAGCTGCCGTTGTTTGTTAGGGACGGTTCAGTGGTGTACACCTGTAACCCGCAGCAGTATATCGATAAAAATTCACCCTATAGAAACCTTACAGCAACAATATTTTCCTCAAAAGAACAGTTTTATCTGGAGGAGACATTGCATCTTAGCAGTAATGAAGCGCACCCTCTTATATTCCATTCCGACGGACAGCAAATCACGGTGGACGGCTATAAACAGCTAGATGTAAAGCGCATATAATTATAAGGGAGCTGCGATATGTAATTCGCAGCCCCTCATTTTTTATTGTTTACCTCTCATAAGCTGCGCGTGCGGCACAAATACATCCTTTATAACGCTATCATCCTTGCACATATTAAACCCGCCGCTTATGCCATGCATATAGCACCAGAACAGGTCACCCGCTGCATCCGTCTGTTCTACTGCTTCATACATCGCACGCCAATATCCGCAGTAGTCCTTGAATGCAGCGGTATTAAACTCCTCCATGATAAAGGGCTTGCCGACTACCTCGTGAGCATCCCTTATCAATTGCTCTACTAAATGCTTCGCATCATCGGGAGATAGTCCGCACCAGTCGCTGTCAGGGTATGGATGAGCAGTACAGAAATCAAGCCATGGGCTGGCATGTATATGGATAAAGTCGTTACCCTCGTCACCGCCGAACCCATACCGTGTACCGTGACCCTCAATACCCGCACCCAGCAAATGGTTTTGGTCTGCCTGCTTGATAAATGCACCCATCTCATCAATCCACATGCGCAGCGTATGCCCGCTTTGATTCTCGTAATCCGAAACATCCTGATAGCGCGGTTCATTCATAAGCTCCCACGCGAACAGTGTATCATCCTCTTTGTAGGGTTTTCCTGTGAGGGTGTTGATACGATCTATCCACTTCATTACATAGTCCTTGTAGCCTTGCTTGACCGACGGTTCGGTAAAAAACCGCGCCCAGTGAGCTGCGGTTTCACAGGGCAACCCCTCCCATAGAAGCCGTGACTTGATTCCGCCGTAATCCGGCCAATAGTTTTCAAAAACCAGGATGATTTTTATGCCTCTTTCGGCAGCACATCTGAAAACAAAGTCACTGGTCTCAAACCTTGCTTCATGATATACACCTCGGGGAAGCTCCAGACAGGTGTCCGGGTCATGAGAAAACCCCCATAAGCGAATGGTGTTGACACCCAAATCCCTCATATCGTCAAGGGTTTGCTCGATTGTCTGCCTGTCACAAAACAGCAGATTGTAGTAGTTGGCCCCCGTTACATAGTATTTTTCT
>CAYSTR010000169.1:0-6220 GCA_964433745.1 uncultured Oscillospiraceae bacterium
CATAGAGCTTATGGTGCATTTACTACCCAAGATGCTTCCAAACTGGACCAAACTTTTAATTATCATATGTCTAATCAGCAACATGATCCGCGTATTTCCACCGCTGATAGGAAAGAAACCGAGGGAACTGTTTTACTACTCACCTCTATGCTTAGGTCTATGCAGAATTTGGACGACCGTCCATCATCCTCTGATATTAATGTATTTGTTAACCCTTGTGCTCCTACGAGTATGCGCCCTCAATCTGGGCATTTCACCCATGCACATAATCTCGTGAGCAGTCGATTGGAAGCTAAAAAACGGAAATCCGTCCTAGACTACATTCGTATAGAAGAGGCAAAGAAAAAAGCGGCAGCATTGAATCAAAACCAAACAGCTATTTTGAATGCAACTGTATCACCGGGAACAGCAGGTATTCCGGCAACCCATGCAGCGGCATTTGATGCTTATATCCGTATGGGTATGGGCGGACAGTTCGACAACAGCAGTTATCTGCGTCTTTTACAAGCTGTTACTGGTGCAAGAGGACAAGCGGATTTACCAGCCTTGGATTTAAGTAAGTTTAATACCGCAAACAGGGGTAATCTGCCGCCTTTAGCTCCCCCTGTACCACTGCCGCCATTACAGACAGCAGATGCGAATGCATCGGTAGCTCCCGTTGCTCCGGCTACCCCTGCTACAACAACGACAACAACGACAACTACTACAGCAGCTTCAAATGATTCGTTATCTTCACTTCTTCCCTTCCAAGACGGATATTCCATTGATAATCCGCCCTCTGCCTCCGGCTTAACTGGTTCAGATATGGATCCATCTTCTTTAAGAACGGATATGTTTAGGTTTGCTTCCCCATCTGCTTCCGGGATGACATTTGATTCAGAATCTGCACCAGCCCAGATGACTGCATGGGATATAGTGAAAAAAGCATTAGCACGAAAAAAAGGTTAGCTGTATTCCGATGTAATAAAGATTAAAAAAAGTGGAGATAAGCCATGTCGGGTGAAGAACAAATAAATGACCCCCAATTCCTTCCCTACTGCCGAATAGAGGAATATCTTGAGGACTATAAAATCCTTATAATACTTTTAGCAGATTCTGCCGCCGCCGCTTTGGAAGCAAGACGGCAGAATCTGGCGGGATACTCCTATCCGGAGAAGCCGGATGAGGAGCTGTGTGAATTAGTACAGGAAACCGCCGCCCATATTAAGGAGCGTGAACGCATAACAGTCAGCAATGCGTTTCTCAAACCGGTTTTACTGCGTGACAGGCTCTCACTCGACGATTTCACATACTTCTGCGTTATGGCAGCGCTTTGCTGTGAGCTGTTCCGGGATGTTGTAGAGGCATTTATCCGTGTACACGGACGCAATGATTTATCTGTACCGGATGTCGGTTCACTAATGGAAAGCTTTGCGCTCTACTTTCCGGTTACAGACGTATTTCCTAGTACACTTGTAAATCCATTGAATACGGTTTGCTCCCTGCTTTTTGAACAGCCTTTAGCTTCTCACACCTTTCGCCGCCGACCGGTTTCGCTGCGGCATTGTGTGAGTGCTTTTCTTTTGGGAAAGTTTTATCTTTCACAGCCGCTTTTGGCTTGTGTTTTTTACCCCGAAGAAGTGAACGAACAACCGGTATTTCTAGATCGTCAGCTGAATTATCTGCGCCGGGAGTTGTCTCTTATGGGAAATTCCCCTGTGCTTACCGGAACTGCGCCGCGTCTTTTTATATTATCGGGGACAAAAGGTTCTGGACGTACCACTGCTTTACAATACTGTGCAAAGAAAGCCGGTCTGCCGCTTTTGTTTATCCGTCTGGAACAATTATATGAGAACACACCCGCGGTATTTGAGGAACTGGCGGCGGCGGCTGTCCTGTGGGAGATGATTCCCTGTTTTTATACCGCTACCCTTGCGGACAACCCGATATTGTTATCGATGCTTTCTGTTTGCAGGAGGTATGCGCTTTGCTTATTTATCGTGACCGAACCGGTGCGGGGAGTACCGGAGCTTTTATATCCATCGGTCAACCGGCTGGATTTCGTCTGGCCTAACCTATCGGAACGCAGTGCGCTGTTTGCAAAGTTTGCTGTAAAAAAGATTCCCGAATCGGAGCTTTTAGCCGCAAAATACCGTCTCACGGCAGGACAGATTAAGGCTGCACTAAAAAAGGCAGAGGAGGCGGCAGAGAGTGAGGATTTTATTACGGCGTCACAGCTTGCCGACGCAGTATTACAAAGCAACACAGGAAAGCTTAGGGAGATTGCCGACTATATCCCCGCAATCTTTAGCTGGGACGATCTCGTATTAGATGAACAGTCTATCGCCCAGTTAAGAGCTGTGTGCGACCGAATCCGCTATCGAAGCGCCGTCGAAACCGGATGGGGACTTTCTCCCAAGGCGGAATACGGTAACGGTATATCGGCACTGCTCTTCGGCCCGCCCGGTACAGGCAAGACCATGTCGGCGCAGGTCATTGCAAATGAACTGGGGCTTCCGCTCTACCGAATAAATCTTGCACAGTTAATAAGCAAATACATCGGAGAAACAGCAAAGAACCTCGATAAGGTGTTTGGTGAAGCTAATAACAGCAACGTCATCCTGTTTTTCGACGAAGCGGATGCCATCTTCACTAAACGTACCGAGGTTAAAAACTCAAATGACAGACACGCCAATTCCGAAAGTGCTTATCTTTTACAGAAGATAGAGCAATATCCGGGTATTTCGCTTTTAGCGACAAATCTTGCTAATAATTTTGATGAAGCCTTTCGCCGCCGAATAAATTTTATGATAAATATTCCGCTTCCCAGTCCCGAACAACGGCTGCTGCTGTGGAAAACCTATCTTCCGTCCACCGTCCCATTGAGTACAGATGTAGATCTTAGTCTTTTTGCGGACAACCTAGAGTTCTCCGGCAGTGTAATTAAATCCTCGGCCACCCAGGCAGCTTATTTCGCTGTACCAGACGGCGGATCTGTCACCATGCGTCACATCGCCGCCGCCGTCTGTGCAGAGCTTAAAAAAGCCGGACGCAGTGCTCCTCACTTTTTACTGCCCTTCTTAAAATGAATGTTTTTATTATGAATACTGCAGCATCTGCTCTCTAAAGTACATATAGTTCTCGAACGAAACCTCTTCGGGTACTCCGTGGTCACAGGTGGGAATAAATCCTCCGCGTTTCTTCATTGCCGGCATAATATAGTCGAGATGACGGTCTATAGCCTCTCTTCCTTGCGACAGTACGCGTTTATCTATACCCCCGGACATGAGCATCCATGGGTGCTCTCTGCCCAGCTTTACCACATCACAGTCAGAAGCTACCTCAAACGGGCTCATAAAATCACATCCGATGGAGCGGTAGATGGGGATTACTCCCTCACAGTTACCGTCTGTATCTATCTGTAGATGTATGGTTCTGGTTTTATCAATCGCTCGCCGTTTCATGTTTGTATACAGCTGCTCATAATAGGGAAGCAAAAATTCGCGCATCATGTCTGGCGATATCAAAGCACCGCTCTTATAACAGATATCCTCACCCAGAAATAGCTCGTCAAACGAGATGAATTTCTGATGATGTTCTATAACCTTGTCAGCGAGAGTAAACCACGTCTGCATACAGTCGTGGATAAGCTCTGGATTGTCATATGTCATGTACAAAAGCCCCTCGGGACCTATGAGGCTTCGCAGATACATATAGCCGCCTACCAGCCCCTGTACCATTATGTGACCTTGCTTCGCCGCTTTAACAGCATTTTCAAGCTCATCCCTTCGGGCGTCTATACGTCCCGGTGTATTAGGGTCAAGCCGCCACTTTACATCCTCCTCCCAGGTCTTCATATCCTTTACAGGATGATCTACATACTCTGGCATAAAACCGTTTCGTCTGCCCTTGAAGCATAATACGCTTCTGCCTGCAAAGTCGCGTACCAGCTCATATTCTCCTCTGTCCTCGAGAATCTCTACATCATAAGACGGGAAAAAACCCGCTTCGCAAAAACCTAAACCGTACACTCTGCAAAAGGCCGGCTCATCATACCGGAACACTTGGCGGAGATACTTGTCGTAATCCTCTTTATTTTCCTGCGGTTCGAGGTGTCCCTCATCTATCCAGCGGTCAAGGACATAGTATCCAAATTCTCGCTGATAAATGGGGGCATCCGGCTTCATGGCATAGAAATCACGCATTTTTTGAACAGGTTTACTTAAACGTTCGTATGGGATAACACCGTTAATTCCGTCTTGCATGTTTATAACCTCCATGGTATAATGTATATATTATAATACGATTGTATATCGGTGAACATAGTATTTTCGGAAGAATATATACAATATTAAGAAAAATGGGTGGTATCATGTTCGTTGATTTTCATATTGCAGAATCTCTAAAATGCCCCCCTCGTGTGTTTATAAAGAATATATATTCACTTAACGCAGACGAGAGTTATCGTGTAAACCATATACCGTTAGAACCCAATAACTATGCCTTATTTTGTACAATATCAGGCAGCGGGTTTTTATCGGCCCAGGGATCGCTGTTTACACTGTCATCAAGAGATGCCGTACTTATTTCACCTAAAACGGCATTTAATTATCATTGCTCCGGTAAAAGCTGGCGGTTTTTCTGGTTTCTGATTTCCTCAAGTAATCCACTGCCCATAAACGTAAAAATGTCACTAACCGATTTTATGAACTTACTAATAGATAACTGCTTTTTGCATTTTAAAATGGGTGAGTATGTGCTGGCCTCTTCGTTATTTGCAGCTCTACTGGAATTATTAATTCAAACAAATCACAATGAACAATCATTAAGCACCATAGCTGATGCACGTTTTTATAAGGCTGATGAATATATCCGTGAAAACATAAAAGATGTGACCGTAACCTCGCTGTCGGAATATCTATATGTAAATCCCCGCACACTCTATAATATTTTTACAAGGTGTGCAGGTCTTTCACCTGTAAAATACATTATGACTGTAAAACTGGATACAGCACAATATCTGATAAAAACAACCAATAAGTCAATTAATGAGATATCATATATGACAGGATTTTCAACACAGTTCTATTTCAGCTCTCAATTCAAGCAGGCATTCTCGGTTTCTCCCAGTGAATATCGACGCTCTATTAATTACAAGGAATGATCAAGCAGGAAGCACTTATATTTGTTATTCTGACCGAATTCTCTTGACAACTCCGCTTGTTAGAGCTAATATAATAGTAATCGATTACATAAGGAGGCAAATATGCTCACCTGTTATAAGAATGTACGGATTCTGTCACCCTCTCCCAGGGAGGAATCTATTGTTGTAGTGGACGGCGGAAAGATTTTGGGGTTAGAGAAGCGTATTGACAATGTCCCAGGAATGAGGGAGATAGATGGGGGAGGGATGTATCTCTCGCCGGGCTTTATAGACATGCATGTCCATGGCGGAGGCGGCTTTAGCGTCATGAGTGCAAACGCGGACGATATAGTGAATATGTGTAAAGCCCATGCAAGAAACGGTACAACCTCCATACTGCCAACTACACTGGCAGCACCGATAGACATGGTAACAGCCGCCGCAAGGGCGGTTATTTCTGCCAAGGACAGGTGCAGTGAATGTAATATATTGGGTGTTCATCTGGAGGGACCGTTTC
This sequence comes from uncultured Oscillospiraceae bacterium, assembly GCA_964433745.1. GTDB lineage: Bacteria > Bacillota > Clostridia > Oscillospirales > Ruminococcaceae > CAYSTR01. Next base: position 5,640 of record CAYSTR010000169.1, read on the forward strand.
TCTCACCAGCACAGAGCGGTGCACAGAACCCCGAATGGCTGCTTTCACCGGACGGACAGGCTGTGGATACACTTCTTAGTCTGGACGGAATAAAGATGATGGGTGCAGCGCCGGAGCTTTCGGGAGGTCTGGAGCTGGGAAAAAGGCTAATAAAGAAGGGGATAATAGCATCCATAGCTCACTCAGACGCCGATTATGGCACTGTAGAGAGAGCAGTCGGCTGTGGTTACTCGGATGTGACACATATTTATTCCGGATGTTCGATGGTGTACCGTAAAAACAGCTACCGCATAGCGGGGGTAGTGGAAGCGGGTCTTTCGATGGACGAACTGACGGTACAGGTTATAGCCGATCTTCGCCATCTGCCTGTATCGCTTCTGCGGCTGATTGTTCATTGCACGGGAGCGGGCAGGATATCCCTTATCTCCGACGGACTGGAGTTTTCAGCCTCAACCCTCAATGAGGGAGTGACATACACACAGGCAAACGGAATGTAGATTATATATGAGGACGTTGTTATGAAGTTACACAACCGTAAAGCATTTGCTGGTAGTGTGTCAAGTTCTATTACCCTAGTACGC
>CAYSTR010000170.1:0-6213 GCA_964433745.1 uncultured Oscillospiraceae bacterium
ATTTTAAAATACAGTATTGACAGATAGTGGGAAATAGGTTATAATCTTGTTAACTTAACCGTTTACGTTGATGGAGAAGCTTATGATAGATTACGCAATGAAATCAGAAATCGGTTCACGAAAGGTAAATGAGGACTGTATAGGTCACGCAGAAAAAGGGGATAGCTTTCTGTTTGTGCTGGCTGACGGTCTGGGAGGACACGGTCATGGTGAGGTGGCTTCATCGGTGGCGGTGGAGACCTGTTTGAAGCTGTTTAATGAGGGGATAGATAAAGAACAGCTGTTTCCGGAATGTATAAACGCGGTCAACCGGGAGATTCTATCAAGATTGTCCCCGGGAAAGATTGTGGATATGAAGACGACAATATGTCTTTTACATATAGAGAACAGTACTGCCCGGTTTGCGCATGTGGGGGATTCGAGGGTTTATATGTTCTCTAAGGATACGATTGTGACACGTACATTAGACCACAGTGTGCCGCAGATGCTTGTTACACAAGGGGAGATAAAGGAGAGAGACATTCGATATCATGAGGATCGTAACCGTCTAATCCGCGTACTGGGAATGGAAAACACTCCCCGTTTTGACATGTCGGAGGAATATAAAATAAATCCTTCCATGAGTTTTTTACTGTGCAGTGACGGTTTTTGGGAGCTTATAGAGGAGCGGGAAATGCAAAAGCTTCTAAAAAAGAGTAAAACGGCGGAGGAATGGCTCTTATTAATGAGCGACGCGGTGCAAAAAAACGGAAAAGGTAAGAACATGGATAACTTCTCGGCTATCACCGTATTTGTTCGTTAGGAGGGTTACATATGGCGGTACTACGATGTGCAAACGGACATTTTTATGATAATGAAAAGTTTTCGGAATGTCCTCACTGTAAAAACCCACTCCCGCAGAGTAAGGGATTAAACAGCCAATTTACCGTATCTGGTTCCTTTATTGCCAGTACACCCGTCTCGGCAGAAGCGGTAAAGCGGCATATTGAGATAGCTCCGACGCAAAAAGGCGATGAAAAGACGGTTGGGATTTTTCGCACAAACAAAGGGTATGATCCTGTTGTGGGGTGGCTTGTGTGTGTAGAGGGTGCGGAAAAGGGACGGGATTACCGGCTTCATTCCGGGCGTAACTTTATAGGACGCGCCCCATCCTCCGATGTAGCACTCTGTGACGATGAGCGTGTGACACGAGAGAATCACTGCTCGATTGTATTTGAGCCGCGTTCGGGTGTATTTGTTATAGCCTCCGGTCTCGGTGAGGGTGTTACCGTAAATGGTGAGAGGCTGGAGCAGACCATAACACTTTCCGGTGATGACAGTATAGAGGTGGGTGCTTCACGCTTTGTTTTCGTAAGATTTTGCAGAGAGGGGCGCGGATGGTGAGGCGGTTTATATTGCCACTCTTGATTCTGGTGTCTATGACAGCCGCAGGGGAGGATGTGCGCCTTGAACAGGTACAAACCAATCTCCCAGATTTATACGCATATTTTTATTCTGAAGCTCCTGTGACCGAAAAAGAGATTACAGCATCCCTTGGAAACCGAGCGGCAAATGTTGAAAGTGTACATACTTATAATACTGATACCGATGCCACCGACTACTATGTGCTGGTGGATTGTTCTACATCCATATGGTCGGGTCAGATGAACGCTGTTAGATCGGTGTTGGGAACATTGGCAGACAAACTATCACCCAATGACACAGTAACGCTTATTTCGTTCGGAGTGGGGACGGATGTTCTGTTAGACCGCAGTGGGGATACTAAAGCCATAAGGGAGGCAATCGAGAAGCTAAAGCCCGATCAAGCGGGTACTGTGTTTTTTGATGCCTTGGCTAAGGCTATAGCTTTATCGGAAGCTGCTAATTCGGATGTATCCCGCCGTCAGATGGCGTTTGTGTTTTCAGATTCTGTTGATGTTAATCTCGGAGGGTATACGAAGGGTGAAATCGAACTAATGCTTACAAGGTCATCACTGCCCTTTTATGCCTTTGGATTTGACAACGGCAGTAAGGAGGCGCTTGACTCGTTTGGCTCGGTAGCTCGTATGAGCGGCGGAATAATCTCGATAGTCTCGGATAAGACATTGCACGAAGCATTTTCCGAAATACTTGAGAAGCTTCGCAGTGTATATATAGTTAAGCTTTCACTTCCGGATAACATTGTACCAGATGAGAAAGCGGAATTTGAGATTTCGGTAGACGGAAAGAATCTTTCTGCTACAGTACCGTTAAATCGCTGGCAGCCGGACAATGCCATACCTACTGCGGTAAAAGTATATATGTCTACAGATGAAACCCTTATAATAGAGTATTCCGAACAGGTATTGGGTGCCGAAAAGACTGATAACTATGTTTTTAGGGATGAAAACGGAAATCTTGCGGGGGTAAAAGCGGTATTCTACGACAAAGAGGCTATGCGCGCCACAGTTACTTTGACCGAAATACCTAATGTAGGTAAGCTTTTTATTGATTTAAGTCTTATTACTGATAATTCTATGGAGAAAAACCCTATTGCCGGGACATATGAGCTTACATTGCCCGAAAAACCGCCGCTTTCGTCCGAGCCTGAGAGGATTGAGGAAAAGCCGGACGAGGGAACACCGGCAGGGGCGTGGGTTTTTATAGTCTGTATTGTTGTTGCTGCAGCAGCAGGGATAGCTGTTTATGCGGTAAAGAGAAAACGGATTGTGATAGGCGGCGAGGTGGTCTATGCCGACAGTGTGGAATTAGAACGGCGTGTTGCGGAGAATGAGGAGTTAAAGGTTCATTTTGTCAGCACAAAACTGCCAGAGATAAAGCTTTTGGTCACCATGGCAGCAGGGCAGACCGAGACACTCACAGTACCGGTCAACAAGACGCTGTTTGTGGGGCGAAGCGAGATAAATGACATTTATTTTGATGATGCCACAATGTCACGACAGCACTTTGTTATAGAGGAAGAGGACGGAGTTTATAAAATAGCAAACATAAGCGAGACACGCGGCACGTTACTTAATGGTGTTTTATTGGCAAAACCGCGTCCGCTTTCTGACGGAGACAGGATTGAAGCGGGGAGTATCACGATTATCTTCTTTAAGGGGGATAACGCATGACAGGGTTCTGTCCGGGATGCTTTAACACAGGATTTACGGGTCTGTGCCCTCACTGCGGTTACAGGGCATTGGACAATGAAAGCCCTATGTATTTACCGCCGGGTACGCTTCTTAACGGACGATATATGTTAGGGCGGGTACTGGGAGCGGGTGGTTTTGGTATTACATATCTGGCGCTTGACCGTATTAAAGGTGAAAAATGTGCCGTTAAAGAGTATCTTCCGGCGGTGCTTGCGGTAAGAGAACCCGAAACCGGCACAGTAAAAGCAAGCAGCAGAGATGAAGAACACACCTTTACTCACGGTCTGTCGGTTTTTTGCAATGAATCCCAGGTGCTCATGCGGTTTCTCGGTAATGCATCCATAGTGCAGGTATTTGACCGTTTTTTTGAACGCGGTACGGCATATTTTGTCATGGAATATCTTGACGGAGTAAACCTAAAGGTGCTCATGAAAAGCATGGGTGGATGCTTATCGGTTGAGTTTGCAAGACAGATACTGGTGACCTTGTCACGAACTTTAAATGCCGTACATGCAGAGGGGCTGATCCATCGTGATGTAAGCCCGGAGAACATATTTATAACGCGCGAAGGTCAGATAAAGCTTATAGATTTTGGGGCTACACGGTTATTTGTAGGGGAGAAAAGCCGTTCTCTGTCGGTTGTTCTCAAACCGGGATTTGCACCGCCCGAGCAGTATTCCTCAAAGGGCAGTCAAGGTCCGTGGACAGATGTTTATGCGCTTTGTTCAACGATATACTATTGCATATCGGGTACAGCTGTACCGGGAGCACCCGAACGGCTGGCTGGTGAGCCGCTCCCGCCCATTAGTCTTTCTAAAGAGGATATGCTAAGAGTAGCACTTGAACGGGGGCTGTCCCTCGACTACCGAAACAGACTTCAAACGGCAAATGACCTCTTGAGTGTATGTAACGAGCAAAACTCCTCATTGACAGACTCACATAAGGGTATAGAAAAAGGCGGAACACCATACATTGAACTGTCGGGGGATGGGAGTATAAGCCGTTACACCATACCCTCAAATGTGGATATATCACTGGGACGGTCAAACGAACGCTGCAACATTATTGTGGATAAACCGGACATCAGCCGCATCCACTGTGTTATCAGTTATGACGAAAACAGCGGTATGTTTTATATTATAGATACCTCCTCAAACGGCACTTTTATCGGTGAGCATAGATTAGAAAGAGATAGGGTATATAAGCTAAAACCGGGGGATGAATTTTATCTTCTTTCCTACCGGAATACAGTAAAGGTGGGGCTGGCATAATGGGTGTTTTTTCCTTTTTCCGCAAAAATCGTACAGATATACCCGCTATTCCTGCCTTGCGTGATGATACTCCAACCGTTGAGATTACCCCGTCTGCGAATGAAAACAGTATGCGCTTGACTGCTTTCTCGTCCACACATATCGGTACAAGGGAATATCAACAGGATGCGGTATATACTCTGTGTGAGCCGGAGCGGGTAGTAGGTATCGTGTGTGATGGTATGGGGGGATTGGACGACGGCGGAAAAGCAAGCACCGAGACACTTGAATTTTTATTAAACCATATGACAATTTTGAGTGCGAATGATGATATACCCACAGAATTAGAACGTCTTATACATGATGCCAACAAAAGACTTCTTGATACGCTGGGATCGGCAAGCTCTGGAACTACAGCGGCTGCGGTGCTTATTTTGGGGGAAGAGCTTTTTTGGGTGTCGGTGGGGGACAGTCGTATATATATTATCCGCGAGGGTGAGATGGTACAGGTGACACGCGATCATAATTTTGGACTGTCTCTAAATGAGCTTGTTAAAACAGGCAGAATGACGGATGAGGAGGTATTAGCTAATCCAAAGCGGGAGGCATTGATTAGTTATATAGGCGCTCCAATCATAGAGCTTATGGATGTAAGCAGACAGGGATTCCCTTTAAAAGAAGGGGATACAGTGCTTATATGCAGTGACGGTCTCTATAAAACACTTACAGACACACAGATTCTTGAGATATTAAACGCATATAAAGCACAGCCGGATGAAGCGGCGAGGATGCTGCCGCTTATTGCTTTTGACAACGCCGAAAATGGGCAGGATAACACCTCTGTTGTCATTATTTCCGTAACATAGGAGCAATAAATGTTATCAATAAACTTATTATATAGGAGAGTGAATCATGAAGCTTATTAAATGCGCAAATGGACATTTTTATGATGAGGAACGTTATGACAGCTGTCCGCACTGTGTATCAGCAGGGAGAAATGACAACGTTACAGTACCGCTTGTTCGCCAGAGTGCAAACGATGCAGTGACGGTCGCTATGAATGCGACCGAGGTGAGCAGCTCGGCAGTATCGGCAGGTGCTGCATTAAAGCCGCTGGGATCTCTGCAGGATGCAGTCAAGGCCGCAAGTGCCGGAAATGTTAATTCTGTTGATACAGGCGACAAGACTGTAGGCTTTTTCTCTAGTACTATAGGAAAAGAACCTGTAGTAGGGTGGCTTGTGGCACTGTCAGGCGAGCACTTCGGAGAGGATTTTAAGCTTAAATCGGGCAGAAACTTCATTGGGCGTTCTCCGTCCATGGATGTGGCAATCTCTAAAGACAGCACCGTTTCACGTGAACGTCATGCTATGCTTGTGTATGAGCCGCGGGGGAATATGTTTATTCTACAGCCAGGCGATTCTAAGGAGCTTTGTTATCTCAATGATGAGGTGGTACTCACACCTAAAGAGATAGCGGCCAATGACCGTCTGCTTGTGGGTAAAACAGAGCTTCTATTTATACCATGCTGTACTAAGGTGTTTAACTGGGATATGGTCAGCAATAAAAAAGATTAGTATTTTAATTTATGTAGGAGGAAGATCTCATGTTCGAGCTCGATATTCAAAATTTTATCGGAAATCTTGGCGGGATTCAACAGGCAGCCGATATGATTCAATCTTATCTTATGATTGCGGTAATTGTTATTGTGGGAATCATAGGTGCGGCATATGCTCTTGACGGATTTCAATGGATGCACATAGGCAGAAAAGCCGGTCTCGACAAGGACTGGATGGCGTTCGTTCCGTTCGCACATACAGTTTATAGGCTCAAGGTTATAAGAGAGCAGTGG
>CAYSTR010000171.1:0-6210 GCA_964433745.1 uncultured Oscillospiraceae bacterium
CCTGTTACGATGACGCTCATGTACGGCAAACCGGTAAAGACCAAAACCGGCAACTACTACGACCCCATTAATAAAAAGACCGTGCCTGTCTACCGCTACGATTGGACGGATACCACGGTTAAGACCTACGAGGGACGCACGGTAAACGGTAAATACACCTTCCCAGCCATTGACATTTCGGATGAGGAGGGCGGCTACTACTACGCCATACTGCGATTTAAGGACTCAAAAGGGCGCAGTCAGCAGCAGTCGGTTTACTTCTACAGAGACTTTTACAGCAGAATAGGCGGTCAAAGCTGGTACTCGCTTGCCGCCGATAAGCCTACAACCAGCTATTGGGGATGGTATGATTACAGCTCTGTTATCCTCAAAGAAAACGAAGCAACCACCCTGTCACTGACACGAAACGAAAAGCGTATACAAAATAAGGGCAGACTGCTCTACACCATAAACAAGGAAAAGCAGCTCTCGCAGACGGTCACAACGGACAGCAATATAAAGCTGTCCATGACAGGGGAGCTTATACCCAATGTCAATGTATACGCCGCCTACTTTGACGGACGGCACATTTATGAGGTGACCGCTCCCACCCTCATGTTCAACCCATCCGACCGTTCTCTCACCGTTTCACTGGAGACCGATGCCGCGGAGTACGCCCCAGACGGTGATGTTAAGGCCACCGTCAAGGTGACCGATAAGTCGGGAAGCCCTGTTTCGGGCTATGTGCTTGTCAGTGTCGCAGACGAAGCGGCTTTGGCGGTACAGGACAATCCTTCGACAATTCTGGAGGAGCTGTACTCACGCATCTACTATCCCGGACTTAGCCGGTATGCATCCTATGTGGAGTACATACTGGCAGACAATCAGTCGGGAGGGGGCATGGGCGGCGGAGGCGGCGGCGGTGATAATCCCCGCTCGGACTTCTCGGATACAGCGGCATTTAACCTTGTCCGCATAGAGAACGGGGCAGGGGAAACATCCTTTAATCTCCCGGACAGCATCACAAGCTGGCGGCTGACGGCATTGGCTCTATCAAATGACGGCACACTTAAAGCCGGTCAGAGCCAGGGTAATATTATCACGACAAAGCCGTTTTTTATTAATCCCATAATACTTCATAAATACCTAGAAAGTGAAGAAGTACGCTTTGTCTTGCAGGGCTTCGGTAAGAATGTGACCTCCTCGACAAATGCACAGTACACCGCACAGCTAAAGTCTAGGAGCGGCGAGAACATTGGCGAGCCTGTCACGGTAAGCGGCAGAGACGGAGACTTTAATCTCGGCAAGCTGCCGTTGGGTAGCTACAAGCTGCTTCTTTCGGGTAAGCTAGGCGAGGACGAGGACTTTATCGAGCTTCCTCTCGACATAGTAAAGACCGGACTGGAAGCCCCTGCCTACCGTGAGGTTGACCCTAACAAGCTGTCCGACATTGAAGCGGTGCGTTATCCGGTACATGTGGCGTTCTATGACAAAGGCTCCCGCCGCTATATGGATATTCTCTACAGTCTTTTGTCTGTGCAGGGTGAACGTTCCGACCAGACCGCCGCGAGATACTACGCCTATACCGCCCTCCGTGAGCTGGGGATATCCTGCGAAGAGCCCAAAAAGCCCACCGGACTGACCGGTTATAACGGCGGTGTGGCGGCTCTTAGCTACATGAAGTCCGACCCGGAGCTGACGGCACTTCTTCTAGTCTCCATGCCAGAATATGTAAGCGCACCATCGGCAAAACGCTATCTGACCGGTGTTCTCACCTCCCGCACCTCCACCCTTGCCATGCGCACATCCGCTATAATGGGGCTTGCGGCTATAGGTGAGCCGGTTCTCGTGGACGCGCTTACCATGCTAGCCTCCGCCGAGACCCATTCCACCGCAGACATTGCGCGGCTCATTACGGCTTTAGGGGTTTTAGGTGACCATCACAATGCAAAGCTGTATTTTGACGAGCTTTTGTCGCCGCTTTTAAACTCCGAGGAGGAAGCATCGCACATCTATATTAAGAGCGAGAAAAGGGAGGACGGGCTTGTCCTCACCGCCAACGCCCTAATGGCAGCCACCGCCGCAAAGGACGAACGCGCCGGGGGAATGGCAGACTATCTCATGCAAAACCCCTCATTCTTCACACCCTACTATTCACAGCTCGTCTATTATTTGAAGAACAACCGCCCCGCCTCTGGAAATGTGGAGTTTTCTCTGGAGAAGTCCGGCTCGTCCAACACCTATAGGCTGGAAAACGGTGAGGTTAAGATTATTCCGTTCACAAAAGAGGAGCTTACCTCATACAAGCTGTCGGGCGTAACCGGCGAGCTGAACGCCATGGCATACTATACCGGCAGCGGCAGTATAAACGACATGTTAGACGAGTATATGACCGTCACAAGGCTCATAAAACCGGTAATAGGCACAGGTGAGCAGATAGGTGATATTGTGGCGATTCGGCTGACACTCTCATTTAAACCCAACGCATCCTACGGAATGTACACCATAGCGGACTATATTCCGTCCAACATGCGTTACAGCACCAAACCCATAAATGCAGAGGAGTTCACAGGCTACAACACGCCCGACTTCTATTCCGTCCATCGCGAGGGGCAGAATATGCTGTTTGGTTACTACCGCTTTGATCCGCATCTCCCCGCCTTGGTTGAGGGTCAAAAGGAAGAAACCTCACCCAATGAGCTTTCAATCGTCTATTATGCTATGGTTGTGAGTTAGAAGAAAATGCGTTTTATGGGATGTCTCATTACAGTGGGACATCCCATATTTTCTGAAACAAATTATTTTTATCAGAATTTATTGACATAATGCGGCATTTTTGCTACAATAATATTTGGTAAAAACTGCCATCCGCTCTTCAAACCTAGGTAAGAGGGGGTTACATATGAAGAATACTGCTATGGGGGTTATGTTCAGCAGTTTTGCGGTGGCAGTTTTATCCCGAATAAATAGTCCTCCCGCCGCGGTTTATCCGAAACGGGAGGACTTATTTTTACAGCTTTCTATGAAGCTCTGACATAAGCTTCAGTCCGTGCTCGTCCGACTGACGGCATTTGTCTATAAGCTCACACAGCTTTTCGCGGACAGTGCGTTCAAACAGCGCATTTATCTGACTTTCTCCCCGATCAAAGCCGCCCAGTGTACGGAACATTTCCATTGCCGCTCTCTGCGTCTCTCCGAATGCCGCCGATATATCCGCATACAGGGGTTCGTCCGGGTTTTGCTGGGAAAGCTTCGCAAAGAAGCTTCGCGCCCCCTCGCGTCCGTCTGCCAGACAGTCCATGCCGTCTCCATGGCACATAATCCGCTCAATCCTCACCTGCATAACCGCCTTTGGGGGGAACTGGCTCTCGTCCAGAAGTGCCTTTTTCCACGCATCATATGCCATTATCCCTTTGGCATAGCTCCCCGCCATACGTCCGGTCAGCGCGGATATGGCATGAGCCACTAATGACTTTATGCTCGCTTCCTCATGTGTCTTTTCCCCCATGGATATCACCGCCATTGTTTCGGGATTATCCCACCATCTGTCGGTGATAAAGTAACCCGATTCGTCAAAGGTTATGTCCCCGCCGCGAAACTCCGGATTGTCCTGAAAGAAGTTCCACCCCAGAAGCGTGTTTCCTCCGTCTCGGTAGCCTGTCACGAGACACGCCTCGGGAGGTCCTATGATACCCAGAGCTATAACCGGCCGCCCTCGGTCTATCTCCCGCTTAATGAAGGCTATGAAGTCCTCTTTCTTCGCGTTTTGTCTGCCCAGAACGGAGAACTCTCGTCCTATTCCCTCGATTCCCAGCTTAAAGGGGAGAATCGGGTCCTCGTATGTGAACATTATGTCCACATTGCCGCCGTTCCAGCAGGCGGTGTCCCACACCAGCCGGAAAGCTGCGCCGCTGACCGTCAAAGCCTTATCATAATCTATATCCTCACCCAGATAGTTGGCGGCCGCCTTTATACAGATGGGATAGGGTGTACAACCGTACACACCATAACCCACCCGCGGCACTCCGTACAGGACAGTGCCGTCCGTAACATTCATATTATTCTCCATTTCCATACTCCCTTCGGATACGCCGTACACCCCCATACACAGCTTAATTCTGCCCACAGGACGGCGTTCTAGTCTGAACGTGCGCGGGGTCACCCCCGTCACGCGCTTGAATGACCGGGTAAAGGTGTCGGGATTGTCAAAACCGTTTCGCATGGCGATGTCTAGCAGCCTGTCCTTTGTGTGGATAAGCTCAAATGCCGCATGGGACACCCGGCGTTCCAGAATGTACCTGGCTAGGGATTTGCCGGTTATCCGCTTAAAGAGCGCCCTTAGGTGGGGGAGGGAGAAGCCGGTCGCTCCCGCCAGTCCGTCATAGGTAAACTCCGAACTAAAGCGTGGCTCTATGTACGATATCACCGCCGATATTATGAGAAAATAGTCCAACCAGACACCGCCTTTTCTCGTTTCTTCATGAAGTAATCAGATTATAGCAAGAAAGGGAGAATATTTCTCGACGATTTTGATGATGTGATGTATGAATGTAAAAAAAGCGCAGTCCGGCAGAATACCGGACTGCGCATAGCTTCTTTTTTTACTGCGCCAGAGAACGAAGCCCCTCGGGCAGCTCGCTCATGTCGCAGGAAACGGTGAACGTCATGCTCACACCCGCGCTTTCGAGGGCAGGATTCAGCTTGCTCACAAGCTTGTCAAAATCCTCCAGAGAGCGTCCGCAGATACGGCGGATACCGTCAACGTAGATCTCCTTTATGTCGTAGTTGCCCGCAAGTAACCCGCAGATAAATCCGTAGAATGCGTCAAACCCCGTAACCTTGTACTCGTCGGTGGAGATGAGACGGACGCTGTGATCCACGTCATAGGTGAGCTTTGCCGCCTGCTCGATGCAGACGAGGTTGCCGTCACATGTCTTTGCCGCCGAATTGATCTGCGCGATGAGCTGCTTTGTCTTGCCCGATCCTTTGTTGCCTACGATTAACTTTATCATGTTAATTCTCCTTTGGAATGTATTTTTTCATTAAAGCCGCACCCATTTAGATGCTTACAGAGAATATCCCGGTTTGCCAAGTAGTGCAAACATGTTGCACTTATATTCCTCAACACCCGGCTGGTCAAAGGGGTTTACACCCAGCATATATCCCGACAGCGCACAGGTCTTTTCAAAGAAGTAGATAAGCTCTCCCAGGGAATGTTCGTCCATAGCGGGTACGTTTAACACTATATTGGGTACACCGCCCTTGGTGTGAGCCATTACTGTGCCCTCAAACGCCTTTTGGTTGATATAGGACATGTCATTGTCCGCTAAAAAGTTCAGTCCGTCAAAGTTATCCGGCTCGGGTTTAACATGATAGTCGGACTGGGGCTTGTCAAACAGTACGGTGGTCTCGAACATGTTTCTCGCGCCGTCCTGCACGAACTGCCCCATGGAGTGAAGATCGGTGGAGAAAAGCACCGAAGCGGGGAACAAGCCCTTACCATCCTTGCCCTCGCTCTCGCCGAACAGCTGCTTGAACCACTCGGACATCATGGCAAAGGCTGGCTCATAGCTCACTAAAAGCTCTATCTGCCGCCCTCTTCTGTAGAGTATGTTCCTAGCACAGGCATACCGCAGAGCGTCATTATCCATAGAGCGAACATTCAGCCGCTCCATCTCGTCTTTTGCGCCCTTTAGCATGGCATCCACGTCAAGACCTGCCACAGACAGCGGCAAAAGTCCTACGGCGGTCAGCACCGAGAAGCGTCCGCCCACATCGTCGGGGATGACAAACGTCTCGTAGCCCAGCTTGTCGGACAGCTCCTTTAATGTGCCCTTTTTCTTGTCGGTTGTGGCAAATATACGCTCCTTCGCGCCCTTTTCGCCGTAACGCTTCTCTAAAAGCTCCTTAAATATGCGAAACGCCAGAGCCGGTTCGGTGGTCGTGCCCGACTTGGATATGACGTTCACCGACACATCCCGCCCCTCGCAGATGGACAAAAGCCGATTGAGATAATCGCCCGAAATATTGTTACCTGCAAAGTATATGTCGGGCGTGTCCTTTTTTATGTTATTATAAAACGGAGATTTTATAAGCTCCAGTGCCGCACGAGCACCCAGATACGATCCGCCTATACCTATGACGATAAGCACATCCGACTGCTTCTTAATGCGTTCGGCAGCCGCCTTTATGCGGACAAGCTCCTCCTTATCATAGTCATTCGGGAGGGAA
>CAYSTR010000172.1:0-6209 GCA_964433745.1 uncultured Oscillospiraceae bacterium
GGCGGCATTCGAGAAGATACAGTCCAATGTCAAGGTCAATGTATCGGGCGGCGGAAGCGGTACAGGTTATAACAACGCAAACGACGGAGTAAGTGCATTCGGTATGATAAGTGATGAGTTTGCTCAGGACAAAGCCCCTAACTGCACCCACTATGTAGTGTGCAAGGACGGCATTGCAGTAATCGTCAACAAGGACAATACTCTGGGAGATATCACCATGGAGCAGCTAAAGAACATATATGACGCGGAAGCCGGTTCAAATGCATTAACAAAATGGAACTCCCTCATAAAATAAATCTGCATAAAAGCGGGAGAAATTCTCCCGCTTTTACCCGCAGTAGTGGTGAATATATGAATAAGGCGTATAGATTTATTAGAACCAGAGACAGCATAATGCGCGGGATTTTCCTTTTCTGTGCGGTATTCTCGATACTGGCACTTCTTTTAATATGCGTGTTTCTCTTCGCAAGCGGACTGCCCTTTATCTCAAAAATAGGGATATCTAATTTCTTTGGTATAAAATGGAATATCTCAAGTGAACAGTACGGTATTCTCTCCATGATAGTGGCAAGCCTTTATGTAACAGCCTTGTCCACCGGTATTGGTGTTATTATGGGACTTTTCACCTCAATTTCTCTATATAAGTTTTGTCCCCCAAGGCTTATCGCTCCCATACGCCAGCTCATTAATCTGCTGGCGGGTATACCGTCCGTCATATTCGGATTATTCGGTATGATTGTTATTGTACCGTTTCTGCGAGACTATATCTCCACTAATGGTGTGGGCTACGGTATTTTAGCGGCAAGCCTGGTGCTGTCGGTTATGATACTGCCCACTATTGTTAGTGTCAGTCTGGATGCATTAAATGCCGTCCCGAAAAGCTACTATGAGGGTGCTCTGGCTCTGGGTGCAACCAAGGAGCAGAGCGTATTTACGATTATGGTTCCGGCAGCTAAGAGCGGTATATTAGCCGCTGTGGTGCTGTCTATAGGGCGTGCCATAGGCGAGACCATGGCGGTGATTATGGTTATAGGCGGTTCACCGCAGATGCCAAACAGTATATTTCAATCGGTACGCACCATGACTGCCAACATTGCCATGGGAGCCACCGAGCTGACAGGCGATGCCGCCAGTGCACTTGTCGCGACGGGTGTTGTTTTGTTTTTCTTTACACTGGTGCTCAACATAAGTTTTTCTCTTTTAAAGGGAGGTGAAAGGCGTGAGGGAAAGCGCACACAAAAGACAGGTACTTAAATATTACATACTGAAAAAAACGGCGCAGTGTGCTCTTATAATAAGCCTTACCGCTCTTGCCGCCGTTATAGTATTCATCCTCGTACGCGGACTGCCGTTTGTAAATATGGAGCTTCTGTTCGGTGATTACGGCACCCATCCCTCAATAAAACCGGCTCTTGTGGGGACGTTTTATCTAATTATGATATCTCTCGTTATAGCCGCTCCCATCGGTATTGGATGCGCTATATACCTGACAGAATATGCCGCTTCATCTAGCCGTCTTATACGTCCTCTCAGGATTGCAACCGAGACGCTGGCGGGTATTCCGTCTGTCGTTTACGGTATATTCGGTTATCTTGTATTCGTCGTGGCTTTAGGGTTTCGTTATTCGTTAATCGGCGGCGGGATTACGCTTGCGATTATGATTCTTCCTGTCATAGTCCGTTCCACAGAGGAAAGTCTCTTGGCTGTACCGAAAAGTCTTAGAGAGGGAAGCTTTGCGCTGGGTTCTAGCAAGGTGCGAACCATCTTTTCGGTGGTGCTCCCCTGTGCAGCAAGCGGTATTGTGACCTCGCTTATACTGGCTGTAGGGCGTATAATGTCTGAAAGCGCCGTACTGATCCTCACAATCGGCATGGTGGTCAACAAGATGCCCGAAAACCTGTTTTCACCCGGAACAAGCCTTGCATTGGATGTATACTATTTCGGTTCACACGGCTATCCGGAGCAGGCGGCGGCAACCGGTGTAGTGCTTCTTGCGCTTGTCATTATAATCAATATTCTGGCGACTGTACTGGGTAAGGCGTTCGGAAAAGGAGAGCTTTTTAATGGATAACTCATTTAATATTGCTGTAAATGAATGCAATCTTTTTTACGGCGACTTTCACGCATTGCGGGATGTGAGCATTTTTATAGCCGAGCATGAAGTGACGGCATTTATAGGTCCCTCCGGCTGCGGAAAATCCACATTTTTAAAGACCTTTAACCGCATGAATGACTTGGTTGAGGGTTGCCGTATAACCGGCGATATAAGAATAGGCGGACAGGATATCTATGCTAAGGGCATGGACGTCACCATGCTTCGTAAAAATGTCGGTATGGTGTTCCAGAAACCCAATCCGTTTCCCATGAGCATATACGATAATATAGCTTACGCGCCGCGCACCTTTGGCATAAGAAAAAAGTCCGAGTTAGACGAGATAGTCGAACGTTCACTAAAGCAAGCAAGCATTTGGGACGAAGCAAAGGACAGGCTGAAAAAGAATGCCATGGGTATGTCGGGCGGTCAGCAGCAGCGGCTGTGCATCGCCAGAGCATTGGCGGCTGACCCGAAAATCCTCCTCATGGACGAGCCGACCTCCGCGCTTGACCCCATCTCAACCGGCAAGATAGAGGAACTAATAAATGAGCTGAAGGCTAAATATACTATTGTAATAGTCACCCATAACATGCAGCAGGCTACCCGAATATCCGATAAAACCGCCTTTTTCCTCTTAGGGGAGATAGTCGAGTTCGGCTCTACCGAGAATATCTTCTCAAACCCGGAGGATAAACGCACGGAGAACTATATAACAGGCAGATTTGGTTAATTTTTGACTTGTGAATATTACGAAAAAGGAGTATAATAATGTCGATAAGAGTGCGTTACGAGCAGGAGCTGCGGGGCGTTTTTGACAATCTGGTGCTCATGTGCCGATATATTGAGGAAGCTATTGAAAAGTGCGTAAAGGCGCTTACCAATAAGGATTATGATCTGGCGGCAGAGGTGTACGAGGTCGATAAGCTCATCGATAAAAAAGAGCGTGAGATTGAACAGTCCTGCCTTAAAATTCTTCTTATGGAGCACCCGGTGGCAAAGGATTTCCGTGAGGTATCGGCGGCTTTGAAGATGATAACCGATCTTGAGCGTATAGGCGACCAGGCCAGAGACATTGCCGAGATAACCATGCAGTTCGGCGATGAGGAGTATATAAAGGAGCTTGTACACATCCCGCAGATGGCGGCTATTGTCATTGAGATGGTAAAGGACGGCGTACATGCATACATCAACAGAGATTTGACCTTAGCCCGCTCATTGGAGAGCGCGGACGATAAGGTGGATGAGCTTTTTAACATAGTCATGGCGGATTTGGTAGCTCTTATTAAGAAAAATCCCGACAATGCAGAGCAGGCAATACTTTTTATGATGATAACAAAATATATGGAACGCATAGGCGACCATGCAGTGAATATCGGCGAATGGGTGGAATACGCCATTACAGGTAACCATGCGATGAATTGAGGAAATAATGAAACGGATGATTTTTGCGGTTGAGGACGAGGCAGCCATACAGGAGCTTTATACCTACACCCTAGAAAACGAGTTTGACTGCCGCTGCTTTGACAGCGGAGAAGCCCTGTTTACGGCGCTTGACGAATGTACTCCCGACTTAATAATCCTCGATATCATGCTGCCGGGGGACGACGGGTTTAAGATTCTGTCAATGCTAAAGACCAGAAACAACACAGCTCACATCCCTGTAATCATGGTGTCGGCAAAGGGTGAGGAGATATCAAAGGTCAAGGGGCTCAACATGGGAGCGGATGACTACATAGCCAAGCCCTTTGGCGTACTGGAGCTTGTGGCTCGTATAAAGTCCAATCTTCGTAAAACTAAAAGGATGTCAAACGAGAATATATCATATAAAGATATAAATATAGATACGGCAAAGCATATCATCACGGTAAACGGCAGAGCAATCCAGACGACCCTAAAGGAATACAATCTCCTGTGCCTTTTGTGCCAGAATGCAGGGAGGGTAAAAGAACGCGAAGCAATATTTAACGAGGTGTGGGGCAGTGATTTTCTGGGCGAAACCCGCACGCTTGATATGCACATAAAGGAGCTTCGTAAAAAGCTTGCGGATGCCGAAAGTGAGACCACCATAGGAACAATACGAGGGGTGGGGTATATACTCTCATGAAGAAAAGACTGTTTAGCTACACTTTACTTATTGTTTGTACAGGGCTTGTCTGTTTTTTTATCGCTTCTGTTTTCATCACATATACCAATAATATACATTTTGCCAAGGAAGCAGTAATTGAGACAGCACGAATCTATGCAGATCTGTTTAGCGAAAGCACCGACCTTGAAGCATTCGTAAGAGCCGGAAACCGAACACGTATAACGGTCATATCATCAGACGGAAGGGTTCTTGCTGACACCCGACCCTTGGATGTATCGGAGCTTGCGAATCACCTCTCCCGCCCAGAGATAAAAGCGGCCAATGACGGTACACCCTCAGCTTTTGTGAGGTATTCCGATACCCTGCACATGGAGCTTATCTATTATGCTGTCAAAGTGCCGTCCGGGGACAGCTTTGTGTTTATAAGAGCCGCTATTCCTGTGGCACAGGTGGGCGGATATCTCTGGCGGTCGGTTCCGCTTCTTATTCTTGTGCTCATCCTGGTAATTGTTATTAGCTTTTTCTTTGCAAGGGGCATGGCGGGACGTGTAATTATTCCGCTGGACAGCGTGTACCAAAAGCTTAAATCCTTAGCAAAGGGCGAGGTCAGCAAAAGCCCCATCACGCAAAGCTATGAGGAGATAAACAGAATTACACTGGAGATAGACGATATCTCCGGGCTCTTGCAGCAGAATATTGACAATCTGCGCGGCGAGAAGCTAAAGCTTGACTATATCCTCAACAACATAGGGGACGGACTTATCGCCGTGGATAAGGACGGTACTGTATCGCTTGCCAATACAGGGGTGCTGCGTATCTTCGGCTCGTCAGAGGATGTTATCGGCAAAAAGCTCAACTATCTGACCTATGAGAAAGCACTTATACAGGCCATAGAGGACTGCGGAACACGCGGACAGAGTGCTTTGTTTGAGATAACTATAGACGGAAGCATTTTTCTCGTCACGGTCAAGCGGCTTCCCGATACCGAGCTTACGATGGCGGTGCTCTCGAATGTTACGGAAAACCGCGAGAACGCCAAGCGGCGCGAGGAGTTCTTTGCAAACGCCTCCCACGAGCTGAAAACCCCTTTGACAGCCATAAAGGGGCTTAATGAGCTGACCATGATTAACAGTAAGGACGAAAGCATAACTAAATACCTGTCGGGTATCGCCCGCGAGACCGACCGTATGCTCTCGCTTATCGGAGATATGCTAAAGCTGTCAGAGCTGGAAAACAGCAAGGGGCTAAACCCTGTCCCTGTGATGCTTAGAAGGACGGTTGACGACGTAAAGGAGACCCTATCGTCACTCATGGCAGATAGGGCTATCCTGTTTGAGGCGGATGGAGACGGCGAGGTCATGGCTGAACCGGGACATATCTATGAGCTTTTAAAGAACCTTATCGAGAATGCCGTACGGTATAACAATAACGGCGGCAGTATCAAGGTCGTGGTTACGAGGGTGAATAAAAACCACATGCTTACCGTTTCGGACACTGGAATAGGCATATCCTCCGCCGAGCAGACCAGAATCTTTGAACGTTTCTACCGAGTGGAAAAAAGCCGGTCTCAGCAGGGCGGCGGTACCGGTCTTGGGCTTTCGATTGTCAAGCACATCTGCACACTGTATGACTGGAAGCTGTCACTAAAAAGCAAGCCCGGTATCGGAACGGAGATTACTGTGTTGTTTTAAGTATTTTATATAAAATAGTTATTAATTTATTATACATTATTGAAAACAAGGTTTCGATAGTGTATAATAATTTTATGTCAGTGTAAAAATTCTAATGGTTTTGTCCACAAGAAAAACGCCCTTGACATACATAGGCTTTAATTGTATAATTATTGGTATAATGGAGAAAAATCTATTTCTAAAGGAGCAGACATGTCTACTAAGATACATATGCCAAACCCGATAGCGGAGTTGGACGGCGATGAAATGACCCGGATTATATGGGCGATGATTAAGGACATATTAATCCACCCCTACGTTGACCTCAACACCGAATACTACGATTTGGGGCTTCCTT
>CAYSTR010000173.1:0-6176 GCA_964433745.1 uncultured Oscillospiraceae bacterium
CTGTGCAATTGGGCGGCGGTCATGCAGACGCTATTTACCTTTTCTATGTTGAATAAGGGGCGGTGACAAATGTTAGAAGTATTTGACAAAGGATTCAAGAAATTGGCCCTTCTTCAAAATGCATTTAATACGTCAGAGGAATTAAAAATCAACTCTATTAACTACTTTCATTTTAGTTTGCCGGATACAGACCATAAAAATGAATTTTGCAAGCCCTTTAACTATGTCGGTTTGATAATGGGCAGTTATACAGAATTATGCCTGTAGTCACCACAACGAATGGGTCAGGCAGCGTACAGTATAAATGCGAGCATGTGTTAGCGTTGTTATTGGATAATGTTTTGTTTGGGCTTCACATTGTTGGAAACATTGGAATGTATACGGCAGATGTAATTCAATATGTGTTGTCTAAGCAGATTGTAAAGCATTGGGTTTTAGGTGAGTGTGATTTCAAAAGACAGTTTGAATATGGGTGGGAACAGGAAAATTTACTTTCTGCTTTATTCTCTATTGGAAAGAACTTTACAGAACCTTATATTTGGACTTTTGACACAAGAAGTTACCCCTTTAAGCTGAATCTAAAAATGATTGATGTAACCGCTATACCACAAATGTATATATGGCGTGAGAAAAATATGTTGCAACTGGTGAAAACTTCCGACCCTCAAAATATTTGTACAAGGCTGTACCCTTTAGGCGCAGGTGAAGGAATAAACCAACTAGGCATTAAAGAGATAAATAACAATCTTCCCTATTTGCAAAGCCCACAACACATTATTGACCAATACGGCATTATAGAACGTGTTTGGGTTGACAGGCGATATACAGACCAACAGAGCCTTAAAGAATCAGCACAGGCTATGCTAAATGAGTTGCAAGAGCCTTATGAACAATATCAAGTTGATTATATCACACTAGGGAAAAATCATTTTGATATTGCGGAAATTGGTAAAATTATTTCCATTGATAAAAAGTTCAAAAGCTATGTTACTGGAATCCATTATAACTATGATGATGTTACTACTTCTACACTTGAAATTGCCAACCGACCACAGGATATAGCTTCTACGGTTGCTAATATGGCAGACCGTCAGCGTATAGAAATGACTTATTCGCAAGGAGCAACACAGATATTTGCCCAAAGCATACAGGCCAATGCAGATACAATTCATGGGGCGGTACTTAATTTCTTCATTTCGCAAGATATGATTTATGTGAATAAAGTTATCTGTAAGATTGAGCTGTCACCATTTAGAGCTTATTTATAGCAAGGCTACTATGGGCGGTGGTGGTCAAACCATATCCCAAAGTAATACAACATCAAGCGGCGCAAGTAGCATAACAACTACATTTGATGGAGGCGGTCAAACTTCCGGCGCAAGCAGCATGACAACTACAAGAGATGGTGGAGGTTCAACGAGTAGTTCTAGTAGTTCAACGACCACTCAATCAGGAGGTTCTACTACATCAAGTTCAAGCAGTAAAACTACAACAGATGATGGCGGCGGGAGATACACTTCAACATTAAGCGGCGGTGGAGATGTTTCAACATCAAGGATTGAAAGTGTAAACTATGGGCAAACAGCGCAGCTTAGTTTTGTAAAACAGGGTGGTGAGCATATGCACAGTATATCACCCGGTACACTCTTAGGAATTGTCAATGATAAAAAAGAAGTTGTAAGTTCCGTAGCATGGGGTTCAGCATGGGCGCATTCTCGCGAAATGTATGAACATAAACATTATATTGACTTACCAAGTCATGTTCACAATATAACTTTACCCGACCATAGCCACCCAATGGCACATACTCACACTATAGGTTCACATGAGCATGGTATGGCTCATACGCATCAGATTTACGCTCACAGCCACAATATGGAGCATACGCACTACATTAATGCTCACAGCCACGGAATGAGCCACACGCACGATATAACACACAATCATTAAATACCGGACCATAACCATACGATAACGCCGGGAATATACTTTTTTGGAAATCCTAATGCCTTTGAATTGAAAATTAATGGACAGCATAAAGCCTATATTGCTAGCATTACAACAGAATTGGATATTACTGATTACTTGGTTAATGCACAAAAAATCATACCAAGAGGACAATTCCATAAGGTGGAGATTGTGCCGAATGATTTAGCTTACATCACAATCGACACGAATATACAAGGGTTTATTCAATCAAGGGGCGATAGAACGGTTTAAATGTTAAAGCCCTCTATGTTAGCCATAGAGGGCAAATATTAAAATCCGGCAGCATGGTAAAGTTTCAGAAATTCAGCTTCATTGAAGTGAAGTTTACCATTAATGAGTTTGCATAAAGGAGGGTTTTCATAAGGGGATTCTATGATTAGAATATCATTTTTTTCTATCCTTATCCCATTTCCTGTTTTTGTAGGCCCCATTGTAAGACCATACTTAATGCCAATATCTTCACCTTTAAGCCATGTTTCACTAGTTTGTTGGGTACTTTGTAAATTATTGTTTGAGGTTACTGATTCCGGCACGGCAGAAGACTTAGGGCTATCCACAACAACAGCTTTTTGGGTATCGTCCCAATTAACGGTATAACCCATACCTTCAAGCACAGCACGAACAGGCATGTAGTTTGAGGCATTGCTTGAACCTTCCTCTACAACGCTTATTAGGGGCTGATTTAACGCTAATGTTTCGCCGTTAAAGATTACCTTATTGGTATTGTATTGAGCACTTTTAATGACACCAGCACCGAATACGGCAGTTGTAGAAATGAGCAGACCAACGAGCAATCCGGCAACAAATTTTTTCATGTAATTTTCCTCCTCTTAGGGTTTTATTACATGGTAACATACGCCAACTAAAATATAAAGGAGTTTTTTATTATGGATTATTTCAGATTAGAACAAATCGTACAGGAGCTTAAAAAGTTCTCCAAAGAAAAGAATACAGAACTGAATAACATTCGGAATTTAGACCGAACACAGTTCACAGCCGAATATATCTCTAGTTGCGATGGACTGGGACAGTATTGGGCATTCTTGAAAACTATTATTTCAGAACCTGCGGGACTTGTGCTCGCTACACTATATCGCAAAACCATCTTTCGCATGGTGTATTGTTGATATAGAGTTTCTATCTGTGGCACATCGTCATAAGTGACAATCCAATCACATTGCACATTTTGCGTAATAGAATTAGCAATATCTTCATGGTCATTAGGCTTAAAAAAGTTTTTATATAGTTCATGCCCTTTTTTATAATAGGGTGGGTCAAAGTATGTAAAAGTATGTAAAAGCCTGCTGCTGATGCCTCGGCATAATATTCGATATAAATGAGCGAACTTCTTTGTTGTACACGCTTATATCTTTTTTTCGTTCGGCAATTTTCTCTATCCGCTTACTTAACTCTAATCGGTTATATCGGGCATCCATCAGATAATTGCCAGATTGCGAAATGCCGCCGATCGGCCCGCCGTTTAAAACGCCGGAGCGGTTTGTCCGATTCAAATAAAACGCAGCAAATCCAAGCTCTACAGAGTATTTCTGATTTTGGTTTGTATAAATCTCTTTTTGTCTGCGCCATTCTTCAATATTTAACGGCGTTTCCGCAACTAACTTAAGTAATAGAGCAGTATCCTCTTTGATAGCTCTCCAAAAGGAGTAAATGGCTTTGTCATAATCATTGATAACTATTTTATCTACCTTGTTCTCTAGTAGCAGGGATAGCGCAACCCCCGCGCCGCCGGCGAATGGCTCAATATATGTTCGGCAGTCATTTTCGGTATTCTGCATAATCAAATAAATTAAAGTCGCTAATTTGCTTTTGCCCCCCGGATACCTTAACGGCGAATAATTCAATCGGTTCACCTCGCAATCGTCAACATAGATACTGGAGCTGTTCGCCATCAATCACCAACTCCGTTTAGTATTAACATTATTTCTGTTTGTTTTCTTGTATCCATTTCATAACATCGCTTTCAATAAACCTAATGCCACTACCAATTTTCACAAACGGAAGCCCAATCGTTGCGCGACTGATCTTTAATTTTTCAGATAAGTCATTTAAAGTTATATATGGTTCATTCATAAAGACGCCTACCTTCTTAATTCCTCATGATTAATCATAATTACTTGTAATATAGCACATATTGATAATTTTGTCAAATGACTCAAAAGGGCAAAAGGGCACCATATTTACTCCACGGCACCCCTTTGCTGATTGTGACATATACCCCCTCCATTAATGACCCCTATTTGAAAAAGAGTAATACAAACGCACGAAACCTGCACCTCTGCTTGATATCGGGAACCTTTTTTATAATATACAGCCTGCTTTTCACAAAACCAAGCTGTTATACCCATAAAATTTGTGAGATTCAGCCAAAAGAAATATCAATCGTTTGTCCGCGTGTACCTTAGCGGTTTTCAAATATTTGTTTACCAACTGCTCTAACCCATGCCTACTTTGATTAACCCCACAAAAAAGCTGATATTGCTCTTGTGCATTATCCAATGCCGATATTTGGCTTTCAACGTCGCAAAGCTCCGTCTTTATAATTGCGTGTTTGCCTTTGCACCCCAGATACTCATCAACAGAAATAATGTTACTTACATATTGCTCATATAAGGTGCGAGCATTGTCTAAAATATCTTGAAGCTTGTCATTCAAGCATTCCATCCTTTTCATCAACGTCGATTTGTTGCACTCACGTTCCGAAGCCAGAGATTTATTTCCCCTAACATATCTGGCTATCTCTAAACGCATAGCAGCCATAATATCAGATTCTCGAATATACATCCCTGTACAATGCCCATTGCCCATGCGATTGTTGGTAATACAGGTGAAAAAGTGCCAGTCACCTGTACCGCTCCCTTTGCGGCGCTGCATCTTACTGCCGCATGAACCACAAATAACCTTGCCTCTCAGAATATTATCAGCATTAGGTGTATTGGTCTTGCCATTAGTTATAACTGGCGAGTGCGTAAATATCCTTTGCACCTCATCAAACACATCACGGCTCACTAGCGGCTCGTGGGTATTCTCCGCTTTGTATCGAGTTTTGCCCTGTACCAAATCGCCGGTGTATGTCGGATTTGTTAAGATATACTTAACTGACCGGGTGTTCCACAAGCCATTTCCGTGTTCATAATTACCCTGTAAGCCAGTCACCCTCGCATAATCAACGGGCGTTAGAATTTCTCTCGAATTGAGATTGCGGACAATATTCGATATGCTGATTCCGCTTATAGCCATATCAAATATATCCTTAACCACAGAGGCTGCTTCTTAATCTGGAACAAGTTGGTAGCAGTCATTATCCTGTTTTTTGTAACCATAAGGAGCGCGTGGAGCTACGTGCTTCCCATTCTGAATATTCACGTCAATGCAGGCCTGAGTTTTCATACGGATGTCATCAGAGATTTTCTGATTGAACAGGTTTGTTATGGGGATTTTAATCCCTGACATTTGTTCAAATGAAATATTAGTAACACCGTCGACGCTATCGTAACGGTCATTAATAGAAACAAAGCGCACCTGCAATATAGGGAAGTAATGTTCCAAGTAAAATCCTGTTTCAATAAATTCGCGCCCAAGGCGAGATAAGTCTTTCACAAGTATACAGTTGATTTCGCCCTTAGCAATGTCGTCGAGCATAGCTTGAAATGCCTTTCGCTCGAACGTACTACCACTTACATTCTCGTCAATATAGAATTTTTGCAGAAGAATATTATCGCAAGTATTCACAAACGTCTCAATAATTTTCTTTTGATTTTCGATAGAATCGGACGGCTGATTCTCCTTCGTGACGGACAGCCGTAGATAACCTGCCGCCGAGTACATTTTTGCGCTATAGATTTTCTTTTCAACTGAATTCTCCATGAAGTGCTTTCTGCTCTTGCGCGCCATTGAGTGACACCTCCTTTCAAAAAAAATGAAAAGACCGTGGCATACCCATGCAACCAAACTAATAGAGAACGGCGCAAACATGAAAGATGTACAGGCTCGGTTAGGCCACTCAAATTACACGACAACCGCCAACACGTATACGCACGTAACAGAAGAAATGAGCAATCAAACCGTTGAGATATTTGACAATAGCCTTTGCCGACAAAAAATATAAATGGTCGGCAAGGTGTCGGCAAATAAGCAAAAAGGCAATATAAAAACCCTTGAAAATGGCT
>CAYSTR010000174.1:0-3055 GCA_964433745.1 uncultured Oscillospiraceae bacterium
GGCACTTTTGCTCTACATCTTCTCCACGATATGGGCGGTCTTTTTATTGCCTATCTTCTGCCGCCTCTGCTCTAATACATCATACACCTCGGACGGGGTTATCCCCTGCGCCCGCATGAGCACGAGAAGATGATAGAGAAGATCGCATATCTCCTCCACAGTACCGGGATTGTCGTTATTCTTTGCGGAGATGAGCACCTCTGCGCACTCCTCGCCGCATTTCTTCAGAATCTTATCCAGCCCCTTTTCAAAGAGGTAGGAGGTGTAAGAACCCTCCTCGGGGGTGGTCTGTCTCTCTGCTATAACCTCGTACAGTGCGTCTAGTATTTCCATTATCAAAAATCCTCCCTGAAAAAACAGCTCTTTTCTCCTGTGTGACAGGCAGGGCCTGTCTGCTCGACCTCGACTAGCAACGTGTCACAGTCACAATCGCCCTTTATGGACAACACCCGCTGTACATGTCCGGAGGTCTCGCCCTTTTGCCAGAGCTTTCCCCTCGAACGGCTGTAAAACCACGTATATCCGGTCTCGAGCGTGCGCTCTAGGCTCTCTTTATTCATATAAGCAAGCATGAGCACAAGCCCTGTTTTACTCTCTTGTACTATAGCCGGAATCAGCTCTGACTTCTCAAAATAAGCATCTAGGTTCATTCCTCGGTCACTCCCTCACCGTCAGTGATATCACCGTCAGTGATTTCACCGTCAGTGATTTCGCCGTCAGCGATATCGCCCGCCTCGTTGTCCGTATCGCTGTGGACGTGCGCCAGGGTGACAATACGCTCACCCTCATTTACGCGCATGACGCGCACACCGCCCGCATAACGCGACTGAATGCTTATAGATTCTACCGGCAGACGGATAATGACACCGTCCGATGCGATAACCACAAGGTCATCGTCCTCGCCGACAGACATAATCCCGGCTACATTGCCCTTTTCATCGTCCGGCTTATAGTTTATCGAGCCTTTACCGCCGCGGGATTGCAGACGGTACTCATCAAATGCGGTACGCCGTCCGCGTCCGTACTCGGACACGGTTAAAAGCATCTCGCCCTCCTTGACCGCCGCCATACCCACAACCCGGTCGCCGTCGCTTAATGTTATCGCCTTTACACCTCTAGCTGTACGTCCCACAGGGCGCACCTCGTCCTCGTCAAAGCGGATGGACATGCCAAGATACGTTCCAATGAGCAGATGCTCGCACCCGCCGGTCAGACGCACCCACGCCAGCTCGTCATTATCATCGAGATTTATCGCAATAATGCCCGACTTACGCACATTGTCAAACTCTGCAAGCCGCACGCGCTTGATTACGCCGCTCATGGTCACCATGACGAGATATCCGCCGTGGTTCTCCTTTGTGACGCGTATCATGGAGGTGACCTTTTCCCCCTGTTCAAGGGGCAGAATGTTCACTATATTAGTACCCTTGGAGGTTCGTGAGCCCTCGGGTATCTCGTAGCATTTTATACGGTAGGCGCGCCCGCGTGACGTGAAGAACATGACGTAGTCGTGGGCGTTGAGCACGAACATCTCCTCGGCAAAGTCCTCCTCGCGTGTGGTCATGCCCGCAATACCGCGTCCGCCGCGCTTTTGAGCCTTGTAGCTTTCCACAGGTTGACGCTTGATGTAGCCAAAGTGCGTCAATGTGAGCATGGACAGCTCATTGGGGATGAGATCCTCAATGTCCACCTCGCCCGATACCGACTGTATCTCGGTGCGGCGTTCGTCCCCGAACTTCTGTTTAAGCTCGGTCAGCTCGCCCCTTACAATGGCGCGAACCAGTCCCTCGTCACCCAGGATAGCAGTCAGCTCCTCTATCTTCGCCTTTAGAGCCGCCAGCTCCTCCTCTAACTTCTCCCGCTCTAAGCCGGTCAGTTGTCCTAAGCGCATGGCAACAATGGCGCTTGTCTGTACATCGTCCAGTCCGAATCGCTCGGTCAGTGCCTGCTTGCCCTCGGGTATGGATTTTGAGGAGCGAAGAATGGATATAACCTCGTCAATAAAGTCCAGCGCAATTATGAGACCGTCCAGTATATGGGCGCGTTCTCCCGCTTTATTTAATTCAAACTGTGTTCGTCTCCTGATAACCTCGCACTGGAAAGAGAGGTACTCGGTGAGCATCTCCCGCAGTGTGAGCACCTTAGGCACACCGCCGCACAACGCCAGCATGATTACGCCAAACGTATCCTGCAGCTGCGAATAGGAATATAGCTTATTGAGCACAATCTGCGGGTTAGCGTCTCGCTTTAACTCGAACACAATGCGCATACCGTCCCGGTCGGACTCGTCGCGGATGTAGGAGATACCCTCAATGCGCTTGTCCTTGACCTGATCCGCTATATTCTCAATAAGAGCCGCTTTGTTGACCATGTAGGGAATCTCGGTGACGGCAATGAGAAGCTTCCCCGACTTGTCCTCCTCGATAAACGCACGTCCGCGCACCACGAGCTTGCCGCGCCCTGTGGCATACGCCGCTCTGATGCCCGCTTTACCCATGATGATGCCGCCTGTGGGGAAGTCGGGGCCTTTTATGTGCTGCATAAGGGTTTCAAGCCCTACATCGGGGTCGTCTATGAGAACGCACAGCGCGTCTACTATCTCGTTTAGGTTGTGGGGCGGGATGTTTGTTGCCATACCCACCGCTATGCCTGTCGAGCCGTTTATCAATAGATTCGGAAGCTTGGACGGCAGCACCTTGGGCTCGTCTAAGCGGTCATCATAGTTTTTACCGAAATCTATGGTGTCCTTATCTATATCGGTGAGCATGGACATGGCAAGCTTGCTCATTCGAGACTCGGTGTACCTGTAGGCAGCAGGGGGGTCACCGTCTATTGAGCCGAAGTTTCCGTGACCGTCAACCAGCGGATAGCGGAGGGAAAACTCCTGCGCCATACGCACCATGGCATCGTAAACCGAGGCATCACCGTGGGGATGGTAACGACCCAGCACCGAACCGACAGTATCGGCGGACTTTCGGAACGGCTTGTCCGGCCCTAGCCCGTTTTCGTGCAGCGTATAGAGAATACGCCTGTGGACAGGCTTTAAGCCGTCCCT
>CAYSTR010000174.1:3065-6172 GCA_964433745.1 uncultured Oscillospiraceae bacterium
CAGGTGGGTGATATGTACCCATGACGTCACCAACAACTGCAGCACTCTTTCGATACTTAGAGGTGTGTCTCAACCCCATGCTGTTCATGACGTAAAGGATACGCCTGTGGACAGGCTTTAAGCCGTCCCTGACATCGGGCAGCGCTCTAGATACGATTACCGACATGGAATAGTCCAGAAAGGACTTCTCCATCTCTTTCCTAATATCTACCTCAACCAGCTTGGTTCCGTCAAAGCTCATGATTTTTCCTTTCAAAGATGAGAATAGAGCCAACCGCCGGGCGGCACACCATAGCTTTTCAGTTTTAGCTTCTAAAAGCTAAAACTGCCGCCATGGCAAATCCGTCCGAATGGGATAATGATACGTCAAACTGCATATCACCAAACAGTGCCGCCGCTTTTCCCGACAGTACAATGAAGGGTGCGCCCATATCGTTTCGCAGGATAGATACCTCATTAAGGGAGAAGCCGCGCACCCCCGTCTTTACCGCTTTGGAAAATGCCTCCTTGGCGCAGAAGTTGGCGGCGGCGGTTTCGGGGTTATAGCGTTTATGCTCAAAAAGGTTTATCTCCTCCGGAGAAAAAACCTTTTCCATGAATCTTTTGTTTGCCATGCTCTTTTCTATCCGGTCAACCCGGATAAGGTCAACGCCGACCGAAAACATCAAACGCAAGCTGCTTGGGTATTGCCGTCTTGATGCCGCTTAAAATCTTTTCAGCACCGTTAAAAAGCACTATTGTGTGCCCGAGCTTCTGATGATGCAGTGTCACATACCACACATCCTCGCTCTTTGTGCTGTCACATGCGATTATCTTGGTCTTTATATTGGGGTTTTGCAGCTTTTCCGGGGAAAACTTGCCTATGGTCTCGACCTGCGAGCACTTGACGGTAATAAGACGCTTGCGCTTCTTCTGCGAAACAATCTTGTCAATATCCATGTCTCCGTTTACGAGACAATACTCAAATTCCAGATTAAATGTTCCTATAAGATAATAGGCACCGTAGAACATACCTATACACAGCATGAAAACAATCGAGAAAAACTGCCCTAAAAGCGGCATAAAAAGCATCGCAACAAAAAAGATCAGAAGCGCTCCGATAATTATGAGTGTCTTTAACGCCACATCCTTGCCGGTTGATTTTTTCCTTACCATATACTCTATATAACCGTCCATATGACCACGCTCCCTATCATATATAAAAATTAATGTATGCAGCGAATTCTCTTTTAGAGGACGCTGCGCCATTGAGAGAATTACTTCGCCAAAATACTGATAAGCACGCCCGCTGCTACTGCCGAACCGATAACACCTGCCACATTAGGTCCCATGGCATGCATCAAGAGGAAGTTGGACGGATTTTCTTCAGCGCCTACCTTTTGAGAGACACGCGCCGCCATAGGCACCGCCGACACGCCTGCCGAACCGATGAGCGGGTTTATCTTGCCACCCGAAATCTTGTACATGAGCTTACCCAGAAGCACACCGCAAGCCGTTCCCACCGAGAACGCCAGAAGCCCCAGCACGATAATACCCAGTGTTTGCAAAGACAGGAATGTCTTGCCTGTTGCAGTGGCACCCACCGATAGACCTAAGAAGATGACGACGATGTTCATAAGCTCGTTTTGCGCCGTCTTAAACAGTCTGTCCACCACGCCGCTCTCACGCAGAAGATTGCCGAACATGAGCATACCCACCAGCGGGGCAGCCGGGGGAACGACAAACGATACGAGCAGTGTAACAATGATGGGGAATATTATCTTCTCGCGGCGGGATACGGGGCGAAGCTGCTCCATAACCACGGCACGCTCTTTTTTGGTGGTCAGTGCCCTCATAATGGGGGGCTGAATAATAGGGACGAATGCCATGTAGGAATATGCCGCAACCGCAATAGGCCCTAACAAATCCTTAGCTAAAATGGTTGTAACATAGATAGCCGTAGGACCATCCGCGCCGCCGATGATACTAATAGCACCCGCTTCTGGGCCGGTGAAGCCCAAAAGAATAGCACCTAAAAATGTAAAGAAGATACCGCCCTGTGCCGCCGCGCCTAAAAGGAAGCTTTTTGGATTGGCAATCAGAGGGCCAAAGTCGGTCATAGCGCCTACACCTAAGAATATGAGCGGCGGGTAGATTCCCAGCTCTACTCCTTTATAAAGGAAGCCTATGAGACCGGAATCCTTTGCACCCAGAAAAGCCAGCGGCAGGTTTGCCAAAAGCATACCGAATGCTATGGGTAAAAGAAGCAGCGGCTCATACTGCTTGACAATGGCAAAATAGATAAGCACGCACGAAACAAGCAGCATGACATAGTTTCTCCAGTCCGCTGCTAAAAAGCCTGTCCCGTTTAACATGC
This sequence comes from uncultured Oscillospiraceae bacterium, assembly GCA_964433745.1. Classification (GTDB taxonomy): domain Bacteria; phylum Bacillota; class Clostridia; order Oscillospirales; family Ruminococcaceae; genus CAYSTR01. Next base: position 5,422 of record CAYSTR010000174.1, read on the forward strand.
CGGTTATTGCGTCGAAAAAAACTTCCATTCGTTGACCCCCGCGTTTTATTAGTTAATATTGAAGTGTTAATAAAAACAGTGCCAGAATCCGCTTGCCGGTATATCCGTTTAGCCGCCCACCGACAGGCTGACGTTATACTCGCCCCAAGCATTGCGCTGTGATGTGCGCGGGGTAATACTCTTTACCTTTAGCTTAATGCCCTCCTGCTCGCTTATCGCCGCAACCGCCGCAGCGATTACCGCCGCTATGCGCCCGTCCTCTCCGTCGTCCGCCGCCGTCTGCGGGATTTCCACAACTGGCTCTGCAGTGGGTGGCGGGGTAACTGTAGGAGCTTGCTTTTTTCGTGTAAACAGCCCTACTACCGCTCCGTAGTATCTGATAATGAACGTAAGCACGGTTAGTACAATGAAAACAATCACTATACCTGTCAGCGTTATCGCCAGTGCCTCAATAATATCCATGTCTGCCTCCGAAATTCTTTCGCAGTAACAAGCTTTTGCCGTTACTACCCCATTTTTTGACTATACAAATAATTATATCCTATTTTACCGAGAATTTCAAGGGTTATATTAAAAAAACTTTGGAGTTTTTCATTTTAGGTGAAAAACTCCAAAGCTGGCATTAACTAAGCTTAGGAAAATCTGTGATAATCGCATCTACAGCAGTGCGCAGCTCCTGCCAGTCCCGCACACAGCTAAAGAGATACTCCGAACCCTTATCGGTGAGGGCATAGTACTTTCGGGGCGGCCC
>CAYSTR010000175.1:0-6098 GCA_964433745.1 uncultured Oscillospiraceae bacterium
GAAATATCGGTTTGCCAAACTGCCCCTTACTGTCCTGTGGATAGTGAGGGGTAGTTTGCCCTTTAATAAACATTTCAGGAGGTTCTATTGTGAACAGGTTGCATGAAACTATTATCAGGGTAAAAGGGGGAATCGATGATGGACAGGTATAACGGGGAGCGATACTATGACCCAACAGCGTATGAAGCTTTATCAGCAATTATACGAGAGGAGAAAGCGGCATCCAGGACATATCTTCCGCTAGTCTACATCGCATCACCATTTTCCGGTGACACCAAACAGAACATAGAATGTGCCAAAAGGTACTGCCGTTTTGCAGTAAATAATGGGTGTATCCCTCTGGCTCCGCATCTGCATTATCCGCAGTTCATGGATGATGAAGACCCCGATCAAAGAGAGTTGGGGCTTCGGTTCGCTCTAGTATTACTCTCTAAGTGTGATGAATTGTGGGTTATGGGTAATACAATTTCGGGCGGTATGGTTATGGAGATTGCAAAAGCTGAAAGACGTGGTATTCCGACAAGGTATTTCAATTCTAAATGCGAGGGGGTTTATCGTTATGAATGAGCTCGTACCAATTAACTATGACAGCGAAAAACCAACAGTTAATGGTCGGGAGCTTCACACGGCTCTTGAAGTTGAAACCCGATATAACGATTGGTTCGCAAGAATGTGCGAATACGGGTTTTCAGATGGAAAAGACTATTACTCAATTTTGAGTAATAGTACGGGCGGCCGTCCAAGTGTAGAACACAGCGTAACAATAGAGTTTTATGGAGGGTGGTTATTATGCTTGAACTCAAAATAGCATATGGAGACAGCCGTTTATCGAAAAAGTGGGTAAACAAAATGACCACATTCGAGGAGCTCTGTACCCGCTTTGAACATACCCGCCGCACCACCGAAACGGTTAGTGAGTATAAAAAGATGCCGAAATCCCGCCGTGATGATGTAAAAGATGTGGGCGGCTTTGTCCTCGGACACTTAAAAGGCGGTCGGCGTAAGAAGGACACCATCGAGAGCCGTTCCGGTATTACACTGGATGCAGACCACGCGGACGGTGATTTTTTAGTGCGGGCAGAAATGCTGTTGTCATATAAATGTGCAGTCTACTCTACCCACAGCCACACGGCAGAAGAACCGCGTTACCGTATGGTCATCCCGCTTTGCCGTGAGGTGACCCCGGATGAATATGCTGCCCTCTCACGCATTGTTGCCGCAGAAATCGGAATGGACTTTTTCGATGACAGTACCTATGAGCCGGAACGGCTGATGTACTGGCCGTCCACGCCGTCTGACGGTGAATATGTTTTCAAAGTAATAGATGGTGAACTGCTCAATCCAGACGTTTATCTCGCTAAGCTGTCCGACTGGCGGGACTGCTCCCTCTGGCCCACATCCAGCAGACAGTCCGAGGTGATACAAAGATCTGTTAGACAGCAGCAGGACCCGCTTACAAAGGATGGGGTTGTAGGAGCCTTCTGCCGGGCTTATTCTATCGAGGACGCAATCGCTACTTTTTTATCCGTTATTTATGAACCTTCCGCTATGAATGGACGTTATGATTATATTCCTGCCGATAGTGCCGCAGGTGTAATCATCTATGATGATATATTCTCCTATAGTCATCACGCCACCGACCCAGCATGCGGAAAGCTATTAAACTCTTTTGATCTCGTCCGCATTCATCGTTTTGGTGATGCGGAGGAAAAGGCTTCATTTAATGCTATGTGCAAGTTTGCCATAAAAGATGAACGTGTCAAGGAAGAACTGGCATTAGAACGCCGCTCTGCTGCTACTGAGGAGTTTAAATCTTCCGATAACTGGGAAAAACGGTTGACTGTCTGCAAAGATGGGACCGTGGAGGATACCCTAGAAAACTTTGTGCTTATTATCGAGAACGACCCCGGACTTACTGGTATTTCGTATAACGAACTAAAAAGCAATCTTGATTTTACATCGCCGCCATTATGGGAACCCATAAAATATCCTAGCTGGACGGATAATGATGCATCACAGCTTCGTTGCTATATAAGCAAGCGTTACGGCATCTATTCCCCGACTAAAACACAGGACGCTCTTAATAAAGTGGCAGCCAACCGAAAGCACCACCCCATTCGTGATTATCTTAATGCCCTCCCAGCGTGGGATGGTGTAAAGCGTTTAGACACCCTGCTTATCGACTACCTCGGTGCAGATGATAACGACTATGTCCGCGCAGTCACCCGAAAAACTCTAGTGGCGGCGGTAGCACGAGTTTTTGTGCCGGGCATTAAGTTTGACAGTATCCTTGTTATGGACGGACCGCAAGATAAGGGGAAGTCTACGCTTTTTAATCGTCTTGCAGGTGATGAGTGGTTCAATGACGGCTTGACCCTTACGGACATGCAGGATAAATCGGGTGCTGAGAAGCTTCAAGGCTACTGGATTATGGAGATTGGCGAGCTGACGGGTATGAGGAAGTCGGACATTGACAGTGTAAAAGCATTTATTAGCCGCCGTGATGACAAATATCGTGCAAGCTACGGACGTGTTGTAGAAAGTCACCCGAGGCAGTGTATCATTGTTGCTACAGTGAACAGTATGGGCGGCTTCCTCCGTGACCCTACGGGCAACCGCCGCTTTTGGCCTGTAAAAACTCCGGGCGCAGAGAGCCTCTGTGGCAGCAATACCAAACATTCATGGGATATAACCGACGAGGAGGTTCAGCAGATATGGGTGGAGGCCGTCTTATTGTGGAAGTCTGGCGAAAAGCTGTATCTGGAGGGTTCTGTTAAGGAAGCAGCGGCGATGGAGCAGAATGATTCACTTGAAACAGATCCAAAAGAAGGCTTGGTTCGTGATTACCTTGACCGTTTACTCCCCATTGACTGGGCGAAATATGACATCGGAGCGAGGCGGGCATTTATCCACGGCACAGACTTTGGTGAGGTTAAGGAAGGCAGTGTTGTTCGCAACTCCGTATGCGCCCATGAGATTTGGGCTGAATGCTTTTGTCGTGATTTAGCGGCAATTAAAAAGCAAGATAGCTATGAAATAAATACCATCCTGCGGAAGCTGGGTTGGGTGCAGAGCGAAGAAAACAAACGCCTACCAATTTATGGCCGCCAGCGCCTATCAGTGCGACCGAAGGTATAATATTTGGAACAAAACCGTGGAACAGAACAAGATTTCCTATATATATTATGTGTGTATTTATATATAGAAGAAAAATACCCGCCTATACATACGCGCGTAGGGGTTATTATAGGAAATCTTGTACACATTGTTCCCTTGTTCCAGATTGGAGGAGCTTATGAAAGAGAAGAGAATAGAGCAAAAACTCGTGGCGGTAGTTAAAAAGATGGGCGGTATGTGCCCAAAATTCGTAAGTCCTGGACTTGATGGAATGCCCGACCGCATAGTGCTATTGCCGGGTGGTAAGATTGGATTTATAGAAGTCAAGGCAAACGGAAAAAAACCACGACCGTTACAAATTCGGCGAGCAGAACAATTACGAGGACTTGGGTTCAAGGTTTATCTACTTGACCGAGTTGAACAGATAAATGAAATATTGGAGGATATGCAAAATGGATAAGAGGCTTATGGTTTTAGGGCTTACAGAACAAAACGGCAAAGTCGTGGTGTCGAGCCGTGATATAGCGAGGGTGTTTGGAAAAAGGCACGATAATGTACTAAAAGATGTCCGAGAATTAAAAGTATCAGAAGAATTTGGACTCCTAAATTTTGAGGAGTCCTCATACACCAACGAGCAGAACAAGCAACAACCTGAATACCTCGTTACCCGCGATGGATTTACAATTCTTGCAATGGGTTATACAGGCGAAACGGCGATGAGGTTTAAGGAAGCGTATATAAAGGCATTTAACGAAATGGAGCGTAAACTGCAAACACCTATGTTGCCGACAACATACATTCACGCATTGGAAGCACTGCTTGAAGCAGAACGTGAAAAATCCCGGCTTGCACTTGAAAGCAATGAGTTGAAAATCCAACTTGACGAGAGCAAAGAATATTTTACGGTAAAACGTGTTGCTTCCTTAAACGGTCTTGATTGGCGTAGTATTAGCTGGCGCAGGCTTGTTGCCACGAGCGGAGCGATGGAATGCGAAATCAAAAAAGTGTTTGATGCGAATTATGGTACTGTCAACGCTTATCATATTTCGGTTTGGCAGCACGAATATTCGCATCTGAGGTATGCATTATGAAGTATCGACCCCACAGTTATCAGATATATGCCACCGAATTTATTATAAAGCATTCCATCAGCGCCGTTCTGTTAGAAATGGGCTTAGGGAAAAGTGTTATAACCCTTACCGCTATAAACGATCTAATGTTTGATTACTTCGATGTCCATAAAGTCCTTGTTATCGCTCCTCTGCGTGTCGCCCGTGATACTTGGCCGTCTGAGATCGAAAAGTGGGAGCATTTATCCGGCTTGATGTTCTCGGTAGCGGTAGGCACAGAAATGGAGCGCAAAGCCGCGCTGTGGAAAAAAGCAGACATCTACATTATTAATCGTGAAAATGTCCATTGGCTGATAGAGGACAGCGGACTGTGCTTTGACTATGATATGGTTGTAATCGATGAGCTTTCCAGTTTCAAAAACCATCAAGCCAAGCGGTTTCGTTCATTAATGAAGGTTCGCCCAAAGGTTAAGCGGATTGTCGGGTTGACAGGAACACCCAGCAGCAACGGGTTGATGGATTTATGGGCGCAGTTTCGCCTATTGGACATGGGAAAGCGGCTGGGGCGTTTTATTGGACTGTATCGCAGCACATTCTTTACCCCGGACAAGCGTAATGGTCAGGTCGTTTTTAGCTATAAGGCGCTGCCTGATGCAGAGAAAAAGATATATGAAAAAATATCCGATATCACAATCTCTATGAAGTCCACCGACCACCTTAAAATGCCGGAGTTCCTGAGTGTACAATATCCTGTGCTGCTTTCAGAATCAGAACGTGAACGATACGATGAACTAAAGCGAGAACTGGTTCTGACCCTACATGACGGAGAGATTACCGCCTCAAATGCCGCCGCACTCTCTAATAAGCTTTGTCAGATGGCAAACGGTGCGGTGTATGATGATAGCAGTGATGTTATACATATTCATGACCGCAAGCTGGACGCTCTGGAGGACTTAATCGAAGCGGCGAATGGAAAACCTGTTTTAGTTGCCTACTGGTTCAAGCACGACCTTGAAAGGATTATTGCACGGTTGAAAGCGCAGCACATTCCATTTTCAAAGATGGACAGCAGTGTCAGTATTGAACGGTGGAACAACGGCGAATTGCCTGTTGCACTAATCCATCCCGCCAGTGCCGGGCACGGACTAAACCTACAGACGGGTGGCTCAACGCTTATATGGTTCGGTCTGACGTGGAGCTTAGAACTGTATCAGCAGACCAATGCCCGTTTGTGGAGACAGGGGCAAACAGCAGAAACCGTGGTGCTTCATCACATCATAGCCGAAAACACCATTGATGATCAGATAATGCGCGCATTGCGGGAAAAGGATAAAACCCAGTCGGCGTTAATTGATGCGGTCAAGGTTAATATGTAAATCTATGGAGTCAACCAAAGGAGTCAAAATGTGCCAATCCGAGTGGAATAAAAATATCGGAGGTTCATTATGGCTAACAAAATTAGATGTTCGATTTGGAGCGGCTGCCGTGAAGGGAGGTTAGGGGTATGACAGCAAAAGAATTATTGTCTTCGGCATTCTGTGTCGACCAGCGTATTAATAGTAAACTTGAACAGGTACAATCTCTTAGATGCTTAGCTGAAAAGGCTACCTCTACCCTTTCTGACACACCATCGAGCGGTACTCGCAACATTCATAAAATGGAGGATGTTATCGCTAAGCTGATAGATTTGGAGGGTGAGATTAACTCTGACATTGTAAAGCTCATAGATGTAAAGCGTGAAGTGGGTTTAGTTATAAACCGTGTTGAAAACCCAACCTACCGTTCATTATTGGAGCTTCGTTATCTTTGTTATAAAACATGGGAGGAGATTGCCGCAGTAATGAACTACGATCGCCGCTATCTTTTTAAAGTACATGACAGGGCATTAAAAACAGTGGACACTAAAGGACA
>CAYSTR010000176.1:0-6046 GCA_964433745.1 uncultured Oscillospiraceae bacterium
ACCCCTCCCCTCTTTTGGGCATATAATACCATGACTTCAAAAAAATGAGGAGGTATTACCGTGCAATGCGGGAATTTTAATAATGTTTTTCCATCGGGGAGACAAGGGGTGCAAAACTTCGGGCGATCCAACCTGTGCGATTCTGCCGAACGCTTCGGTTTAAACCGTTTCAGTGAGCATGTACACGAGTTTGGCGACAACGTGCGGCTGGCTGAACAGTGCGGCGGCGAGCGGCACACACATCGTGTAGCCGGTGTGACAGGTGAAGCAATACAGTCCGGCTGTAACCATGTACATCGTCTGGCGGGCAACACCGATTTTTTCACCAACCATATTCACGAATACTGCGACACTACAGGCCCTGCCATCTTTGTTGGTGATGGGCGGCACATCCACGCTGTAAGCGGACGTACGAGCTGTGCAGATAACCATAGTCACGACTTCTTTTTTACGACACTGATAGAAAATCCTCTGGGCAGCAATCGCAGCTGTTAGGCTTATTTCTATTGCGGGCATTTGCCCGCGCCTTGTTATGGGACAAGTAGAATCTACCGCACAAAAGCCGCCGCTCCCTCTTTCAAAACAAGCTCTATTCTATCCTCGTCTGTATACCCGATAATCACCGCACCCGCTGTCTCCTGCTCCCGGACGAGCCTGTCCGGAACACGCTTTCCTGCGAATACCGCCGCCGCCGGAACAGGCAGATTAAGCCCATATCCATCACACACCAGCAGATAGGGATTTTTCTCTATTCCCACAGCATCATATCCGCGTGTACATATGAGCACATCCCGCCCGCCGCCCGATGACAAAAGCCGTACCGATGTGCCTGTCTTGTCAGTCCTAACCTCAATATCACCGTATGTACCTGAAGCAAGCTCCGCCGTCTTAGCGTTAGAGTTTTCCCTTACCGTTCGGGCAAGTGTGCCGTCATCGTTCGGGATAATGACCGTCTTTACCGTGACAAGCGAGAGTATACGCGAAAGTCCTCTGTTTACCTTTGTCCCGGAGGACAGGACAATTAACGTGTCAATGGTCCTATCGGCATAATAAAACTGTTCTGCTATTGCCCGGGCACTGTATATGTCGTCGGTATCATACACAACGGTGGTTTGTGTGTCCTCATATGAGACGGCTATCCCCTTTTGCGGATTGTACACCGTCATCCGCGCTGCCGAGCGGTCAAGTATCCCGCTTAGCAATATGGACATGGCAAGCGGTATAAGCATAACCGGTACAAACCACTTAATGAGCCGCTTTCCCCCATTTATCACATATAGTACGGCAATCCCAGCAAAAAGCGCCGCAAGCCAGATTAACAGATACACCTGCGCGGTGGGTAGATTCATGTACGGTACACGTGCCAAAAGTTCACATAGAGAGGAAAATCCCGCTGAGTAAAGTCCTGCGACAAAGCCCATTATCTGCGATAAGATAGGAATACGCCCCACAAGTGACAGTACTAGCCCGAACAGAATAAGCGGCGGTACTAAAGGCACTATCAAGAGATTGGCGAGCGGGGATAGTAACGATATCCTCCCGAACAACACCGAAATAAGCGGCAGTGTGGAGAGGGTGGCAGCGCTGTTGACCGACAAAAGCTCGGTCAGCGGGCGTTTGTCCCCTCGTACAAACGGAGTGAATTTTTTTATTATTACCGTGACGCGGGGTGTGAGCATTATTATACCCGCAGTGGCACAAAACGAGAGCATAAATCCCGCATCCGCTGCCGCAAACGGATTTATTAGTGTGATAATTAACCCCGCTAGCCCCAAGGAAGCAAGCGGAAGAGCATCCCGCCCCAGAAGCCGCGCCAAAAGATAACACACCGACATAACCACCGCCCGCGTCACGGACAGGGACATTCCCGCAAAAAGCATGTAAAGAAGCAGGCAGGATATTGTCACGATAAAACCGAGACGTTTTCTTTTCGTAAACAACCCCAGTATAAGCCCCATGATAATACTCACATGCAGACCTGACACCGCAAGAACATGTGACACACCCAGCTTCTGCACACTCATGCGCAGTCTATCGGGGAGATTATTTTTATACCCCAATGAAGCCGCCGCGAGCACGCCGCCCGCCTCACCGGGGAGAGACTGCTCTATCCCGCCGATTAACCATGTTCGGACATTGTTTATGAACCTTTGGAACACCGCTCCGTCAGGCGGGAGATATTCGATAGTCCCCACACTCTGCCCGATTATGAAGATTCCATCGCTTTTTAAGCGGTCGCGGGAGCTTACAAGCCCCCTGTCGGACGCTCTCATAAGTTTGACCGGCAGTGACACGCGGTCAAACAGGCTCATTTCGGGCGGTGTGGGCAGATAGACCTTTATGCGCTTTATGGGCTTTAGAAGCTCGTCACTCTCTTTTACATCGAGAACTAAAAAGTTACTCTGTCCGTCACTGTCCGACAGCTCTGTGACTATGCCCTCTATCCTCCCCGTAAGCCCGTCCAGCCGCTCGACCGGTGTGCATACAAGCTCGGTATACAGCACATTGACAAGCAGTGCCAAAGCAGCAGTGAAGAGTATAAGTACAGTCCGGGAGCTGCGTTTTACAAAGACCAGCACACAAGCGGCGGCAAACAGGATGGGGGAGATGATAAGACACGGCAGTATGCCCATATAAAAAGCCAGCGCCAGTACCAAAGGGTATGTAAGCCCTATGGTGACCAGCGGCTGGTTTTCGGGTTTCATATGCGTTTCTCCGTCTGTATGTTTTATGTCGTTTGCGGGAGGAGGATAACTCACTCACTTAAAAAACAAAGGCAGCTCCTCTAAAAATACAATATCCGTGCGTTTCGCGGCATCGCCCTCTGCCAAAACCGCCATACGTCCGACAATATTCCCGCCCGACTTTAATATGAGCTGCTCCAGCGCCAGAAGCGATTCGCCGGTAGATATTACATCGTCCACGATGAGCACACGCGCACCCTTTAGTGCCGCCATGTCCTCACTGTCGAGATATAGGGACTGTAGTCTTGATGTTGTGATGGACTGCACTTTAACTTCTATGGGGTCGCGCATATAGAGCTTGGGACTTTTGCGCGCCAGTATGTAGTTTTTGCCGGACTGGCGCGACATCTCGTAAGCAAGCGGAATCCCCTTGGACTCCGCCGTTACGATAATGTCAAACTCCTCTGGAGCGCGTTCCAGCAGAGCCGCTGCACATGCGATGGTAAGCGGCACATCCGAGAACATTACAAATCCGGCTATCGACAGCTTCTCATTTATAGGGCAGATGGGTAGCTCTCTTTTAAGCCCCGCCACTTCAAGTGTATAGAATGAATCCATTTTTATCTCCTTTAAACTAACCGTGCGGACAGCTCCTTGCCCGCCAGTACATGAAAGTGCAGATGCAAAACCGTCTGACCCGCACCCTCGCCGCAGTTATTGATGACGCGGTAGGAGGGTATTCCCTGCTCTTTTGTGATGTAGGCGATACGCTCAAAGATGTAGCCCACTATTTCGCAGTTGTCATTGTTTATCCCGCTTACACTCTCGATTATGTGCTCCTTTGGAATGACGAGAAAATGCACCTCGGCGGCGGGGGTAATGTCATAAAACGCCACCACCCGCTCGTCCTCATAGAGCTTTTTTGAGGGAATACTTCCCTTTACTATCTCACAAAATACACACATACTATTATTCCTCCATCAACCGAACAGAAGCTTTTCGTCCACGCCCGACATGACCTCGTCTATGCGGTAGATGTCATTGACACCCGCCATAGCCATGTCCGCTTTGCCGCCGCCTCGTCCGCCCAGGCGCGCTGACAGCTCCTTTACTATCCTGCCGGCATTGGCACCCTTTGTGATAGCCTGATCTCCGCACGCCACAGCGATACTCCCTTTTCCGTCACTCACAGAAGCAAACACGCATATCATGTCCTTACGCATCTCTCTGGAACGGTCACATATCGTCTTTAGCATATCTGTGCTGACACCCGAGAACTCAGCCCACACAAAACGGATACCGTCATATACCTTGGCATTCTCAAAGAGCATACCAACCTCCTTGTCGGCAAGTTTACCGGTCAGCTCCTCAATACGTCTGTCTTTCTGCTTTAGCTCACCTGCCAGTGCCTTGACACGCTCTGCCAGCTCCTGCGGGTTTGTATTCTTCACAACATCTCCAATGAACGAGAAAATCCTGTCGGCACTGTTTAAAAGCTCTATGACGGTATGTCCGGTCACCGCTTCAATACGGCGTACCCCCGCCGCTACTGATGATTCGGATATAATTCGCACAAGCCCCAAACGTCCGGTACTAATAGCATGTGTTCCTCCGCACAGCTCCACCGAAACACCCGGCACTTCGACTACACGTACCGTGTCACCGTATTTCTCGCCGAACAGCGCCATTGCACCCATAGATTTAGCCTCGGCTATGGGCATTACCTTTGTCGTCACAGGATAGTCGGCTAGAATGTTTTCGTTTATCTCACACTCTATCGCCTTTAACTCATCCTTTGTCACAGCCGAGAAGTGGGAGAAGTCAAAGCGCATACGCTCTCCGTCCACATACGAGCCGGACTGGTGGACGTGCTCTCCCAGCACCTTTCTCAGTGCCGCCTGCATAAGGTGCGCCGCCGTATGGTTTCTTCTGATGCTTGCTCTCACGCCAGCATCTATAGCGGCATGTACGCTGTCACCTACGCTGATAACACCCTCGCGCAGCCTGCCCACATGCAGAAAATGCCCTTTATCGTCCTTTTTGCATGTCTCGACAAAGACCTTGGCACTGCCTGTAATAAAGCCGCAGTCACCCACCTGTCCGCCGCTCTCGGCGTAGAATGGGGTTTTGTCCAGCACTAGTAAAACCTCGTCTCCCTCGCCCGCACTGTCCACAAGCTCATCCTCGCGTACAATGGCAAGCACCTTTGCGTCTGCTGTGTCCTGCTCGTAACCTAGAAACGTCGTTACAGGCAGCTCACCAAAAAGGTTTAAAGCTCCGTCAAACGCCGCACTATTTGTCCTAGCTGCTCGTGCCCGCTCGCGCTGTTCCTTCATGAGCGCGGAGAATGTCTCCTCGTCGGCAGACAGACCCTGCTCGGAGAGTATTTCAAGTGTAAGGTCAATGGGGAAGCCATAGGTGTCGTAAAGCTTGAAAGCATCCGCGCCCGACAGTACACCGCCCTTAGGCAGGGCAGCCAGCATGGTGGAGAGCATATTCATCCCCTGATCGATGGTTTTCTCGAAACGCTCTTCCTCTATGCGGATGACCTTTTTAATATATGCTGCTTTTTCCTTAAGCTCTGGATAGGCGCTCTCGTTTTCCTTTATTACGGTGTCGCACACCTCGTATAGAAACGGCTTAGTTACACCCAATAGCCGACCGTGACGAGCAGCACGTCTGAGAAGCCGGCGACGCACATACCCGCGCCCCTCATTGGATGGGGTAACACCGTCCCCCACCATAATCGTGGTCGAACGGATAGGATCTGTGATTATACGCAGAGATATATCGGTCTTTTCATTTTGCTTATATGAAGCACCGGTCATATCGCACACCGTCTTCATAATGTTCTTAACGGTGTCCACCTCAAATAGATTGTCTACGCCCTGCATGATGCAAGCTAGACGCTCCAGACCCATACCGGTGTCAATGTTCTTCTTTGCAAGCGGTGCATAACCGCCCTTGCCGTCACTGTCGAACTGGGTAAACACAAGGTTCCAGAACTCGACATACCTGTCACAGTCGCACCCGACAGCACATGCGGGACTGTCACAGCCGTACTGCTCGCCCCGGTCAAAGTATATTTCGGAACATGGACCGCAGGGACCTACTCCGTGCTCCCAGAAGTTGTCGGCTTTACCCAGACGCACTATGCGCTCGGGGGGGATACCTACGTGCTCCACCCAGATGTCAAACGCTTCGTCATCCTCCTCATATATAGACACCCACAGCCTGTCGAGCGGCAGCTCCAGCACCTTAGTGATGAACTCCCACGCGTAGGCGGCGGCTTCCTTTTTAAAGTAATCGCCGAACGAGAAGTTTCCCAGCATCTCAAAGTATGTGCCATGCCGTGAGGTCTT
>CAYSTR010000177.1:0-6005 GCA_964433745.1 uncultured Oscillospiraceae bacterium
GCTGTTCTTTTCTGTATGCATTCTAGTAGTGTAAATGCATCTCTCTTTACTTGAATAAGGCGCATCTCCGGGGAGCTTACACGTATACGCCCGTCCAATCTGGCAACCATCTCCCGTCTAAGTGAAATCTGCCGCCGGAGTGTCCCCTCGATGGTCGCAAGAGTGCCCCAAAGCCCCGACATAACTACTGTCAGCTCGGGTGCTGCACATTCCGCCGCCGCAGATGGTGTAGGAGCGCGCATATCGGCAACAAAATCCGCTATTGTGTAGTCAGTCTCGTGTCCTACAGCCGATATAACAGGTATACCAGAAGCGTAGATGGCACGTGCCAATCCCTCATCGTTAAACGGCCATAGCTCTTCTAACGAACCGCCGCCCCGCGCTATTATTATAACGTCCACATTTCCCAGGTGATTAAAACAGTTTAGTGCCCTAGTTAGCTCTCCCGCTGCCAGTTCCCCCTGCACATTGGAGGGAAATAGTAAAAGCTCAGCAATGGGGTACCGTCTAGACAGCACTGTTGCAATATCCCGGATAACAGCGCCTGTCTTAGACGTAATGACACCTATTCTGGTGGGATATGCGGGTATGGGCTTTTTGTGCGCCGGGTCGAACAAGCCCTCCTTACCCAGCCGTTCCTTGAGCTGCTCGAATGCCATATAAAGCGCTCCCACTCCGTCAGGCGCGAGGGAAACGCAGTAGAGCTGATAGGTACCGCCTTTTTCGTATACAGACACGCTCCCGAAAACAATAACACGCATACCGTCAGACGGACGAAACCTTAGAGAGGATGCATACCGGGAGAACATAACCGCCTTAATGACGCTTCCCTCATCCTTTAAAGTAAAGTATATGTGTCCGCTCTTTTGGTGATCGGTAAGATTGGATATCTCTCCCTTTACATATACAGATGAAAGGTTAACATCCTTTTCAATCACCGACTTTATATACCCGCTAAGAGTAGACACGCTCATTACGCCGCCCGAATCGTTTGTAGACTTAAACACTGTATAATATCTCCGAATAGGTCGGCAATGTCCAGTAAGGCTTGCCGACAAGACCTTCCAGCTCATCAATTATCACACGCAGGTCGTGCATCTGCTTTAGTATGCAGTTCGAGTAATACCGCGCCTTGTCGAGCGAACCGTTAATGACGTGCGCTCCGCCCACAGCGGTTTTCAGCTCCCTCTCCCCCTCATACAGCTCGCCCGACAGGGTTGCCAAGCGTTTTATGAGGCTTTCCTCAAGGGTGCAGTCCACATCAAAGGGCAGTGTTCTCTTATCCAGTATAAGATGCGAAAGCTCGCGTTGATAACCCATCACAGCGGGATAGATGTACTTATTAATGATATCAATGAGGGTCAAAGCCTCTATATTTACAGTCTTTGCATAGTTTTCCAGCATTATCTCATATCGGCTGTGCAGTTCGTTTTCAGAGAATATGTGGTGCTTACGGAACAGCTCGATATTTTTGGGATCGATAAACCGCTCTAAGGCTTCAGGTGTTGTCTTTAGATTGAGAAGTCCTCTCCTCTCGGCCTCCTCCTGCCACTCCTTGGAGTAGTTATTACCGCCGAAAAGAATGCGTTTGTGCGCACTTATTGTCCCTCTGATAAGCGCACTAAGCCCTGCCTTAAAGTCGGGAGTGCGCTCTAAAAGATCGGCAAACCCAGACAGGACCTCTGCAACTATAGTATTGAGAATAAAGTTAGGTCCCGCTACAGAGAACGCCGAGCCTAACATACGAAACTCAAACTTATTACCGGTAAATGCAAACGAGGATGTACGGTTTCGGTCAGTGCTATCCTTGGGGAAATGCGGAAGCACAGTCGCACCTATCTCCACAACACGCCTGTCTGTGCCCGTATATTCCGTACCCGACTCTATAGCGGAGAGAATCGCCGTCAGCTCATCCCCCAGATACATGGAGACAATAGCAGGTGGTGCTTCATACCCGCCCAGACGGTGGTCATTGCCTGCACTCGCCACAGAAATGCGCAATAAATCCTGATAATCGTCCACTGCCTTGATTACAGCGGTTAAGAATAGCAGAAACTGTGCATTTTCATGAGGAGTATCCCCCGGCTCTAAGAGGTTTACGCCCTTATCAGTCGAGATTGACCAGTTATTGTGCTTGCCGCTGCCGTTCACACCCTCAAATGGCTTCTCATGCAGTAAACAGGCAAGAGAATGCTTGACGGCAATCGATTTCATTATCTCCATCGTCAGCTGGTTGTGATCCGAGGCAAGGTTTGCGGAGGTATATACAGGAGCCAGCTCGTGCTGTGCGGGAGCCGCTTCATTGTGCTTTGTTTTTGCGGTAATGCCCAACTTCCACAGCTCCTCGTCCAGCTCCTTCATGAACGCGGACACTCGCGGCTTAATGTTGCCGTAGTAGTGATCGTCCAGCTCCTGTCCCTTGGGAGGACGAGCTCCGAACAATGTACGGTTACAGAAGATAAGGTCGGGGCGGCGCTCGAACATCTCCTTATCGATGAGAAAATACTCCTGCTCAGGACCTACTGTGGCGGTCACACGCTTCGCCTCTGTGCCAAATAGCCGCAGAATACGCTTCGCCTGCTTGTCCAGAGCCTCCATCGAGCGTATGAGAGGGGTTTTCTTGTCCAGCGCTTCGCCGCTGTACGAGCAAAACACCGTCGGGATATATAGAGTATTGTCCTTAACAAAGGCAAAAGAGGTAGGATCCCATGCGGTATATCCCCTGGCCTCAAATGTAGCGCGCAGCCCTCCCGACGGAAAGCTTGACGCATCCGACTCTCCGCTTATAAGCTCTCTACCGGAGAACTCCATTATGACTGTACCGTCGTCGGTGGGTGTAATAAAGCTGTCGCGTTTCTCTGCGGTTATGCCAGTCATAGGGCCAAACCAGTGAGTAAAGTGTGTCGCTCCTTTTTCAATAGCCCAGTTCTTCATCGCATTGGCGACAATGCTGGCTATATCCGGATCTAACTTTTTGCCGCCCTCTATTGTACGTTTAAGTGCTTTATAGGTGTCCTTGGGCAGACGGTTGCGCATTACGCTGTCGTTAAACACCATACACCCGAAAAAGCCCGGAATATCATTATATACGTGTTCGTCCATTCTTACACCCCGATTATAATCAAAGTAGCATTATACCGCCCTGTTCGCTTGTACTCATGGTCTGCGCATCCCAGATTGACACCTGCACCTCGCCTATATGCGCCTTATCCAGCAGAAGCATACACAGTCTCGATTCGCCGATACCGCCGCCCATGGTCAGCGGAAGCTCACCATTTAGGAGCATCTGATGAAAAGGAAGTGTTCTCCTGTCGTCACAGCCGGACTTTTTAAGCTGCTCGTCTAAAGACCTCTCGTCTACACGAATACCCATTGAGGATATCTCAAAGGCACAGTCCAAAACCTCGTTGTAGAAAAGAATATCACCGTTGAGCGTCCAATCGTCATAGTCTGGTGCGCGTCCGTCGTGACGCTGTCCGGATTTCAGTTTATCGCCTATCCCGATGATAAACACCGTCTTATGCTTTCTGACAAACTCATTCTCACGCTGTTTGGGGGTCAGCTCCGGGTATAAATCCTCCAGCTCCTGCGATGTAATAAAGGTGACATTTCGCTTTAGACTAACCTTTATGGCAGGATAGAGCCCTTTTATATATTCGGCTGTCTCACATATCGCCTCAACAATGGAGGTGACCGTCTCTTTCAGATATTCTATGTTACGAAAGGTACGGTCTATGACCTTTTCCCAGTCCCATTGATCTACATATATAGAGTGAAGATTATCAAGCTCTTCATCGCGCCTAATGGCATTCATATCGGTATACAGACCCTCGCCCACCGAAAAACCGTACTGACGCAGAGCAAGCCGTTTCCACTTTGCCAGAGAATGTACCACCTGTCCCAATGTCCCGGTCTCTGGAATATCAAACGAAACAGGACGCTCCACGCCGTTCAGGTCGTCATTAAGCCCAGTCTCGGGAGCGACGAACAGCGGTGCGGAGACACGCTTCAGGTTTAACTCCGAACAGAGATTATCCTCGAATCTTCTTTTAATAAGACCTATAGCCGTCTGCGTCTCGTAAGGTGTCAGAAGTACCTTGTAACCTAATGGGACTATTGTTTTGCTCATTTAATATATCTATCCTCTCATAATAGTTTGGCTATTATTCTATAACCCCGCCGCCTACAACACACTCCCCATCATAAAAAACTGCTGCCTGACCGGGAGTGATTGCACGCTGCGAATGATTAAATTCGACCAAGATTGAATGCTCGTCTATGGGGTGGAGTGTAGCCGGTTGCTCTTTCTGATTGTACCTTATGCGAACCCCTACACGCATAGGTTCTGTCAATCTGTCAAAGGGGATTAGGTTAATGTCTCTTACCATCAGTTTCTTACCGTAGAGGGCATCACTCTCACCTAAGGTGACTGTATTCTTTTCTTTATTCTTATCAACAACAAACATGGGTTTTGAAAAAGCACCCAATCCCTTGCGCTGTCCGATGGTGTAGTTTATTATTCCCCTGTGTCTGCCGATTATATGACCGTCCGTATCAAGAAAATCACCCAGCTCGGGTTCAATGCCTGTGTGCGTACTAATAAAATCGGCATAGTCACCGTTTGTGACAAAGCAGATATCTTGACTGTCCGGCTTTCTGGCATTTATTAACCCCGCACGCTCTGCCAGCTCCCTCGCCTCTAATTTTGTGAGAGCACCCAACGGCAGCTTCAACCGTGACAGCATATCCTGTGTCAGCATGTATAACACATAGCTTTGATCCTTTGTATTGTCAACACCCTTTTTTAAGAGAAACCGCTCCCCCGACTTCTCGATCTGCGCGTAATGCCCTGTTGCGAGAAAGTCATATTCGAGAAGCGCCGCCCGGTTCATGAGGGCGCTGAACTTTATGTGTTTATTACACTCGATACACGGATTGGGGGTTTTACCGTCTATATATGCCTTTACAAAGGGTTCTATGACCTTTTCCTTAAATAGCAGGCTGTAGTTATAAACATCGTGACGAATACCTAGCTTACGGCATACCGCGCCCGCATCCTGGACATCCAGAAGCGAACAGCAGCTTCTGCTGTCCGAATGAAGATCCTCATTGCTAAACAGCTTTAGTGTCACTCCTCGTACATCATATCCATCCTTTAAGAGAAGATATGCACATACACTAGAATCCACACCGCCGCTCATGGCTGCCATTACCCTGCCGGTCATATTTACACCCCCTTTGTTTTAGTTTCTTATAATACGTTTATTGTAATCGTTCCAGACAGTCTCAAACCAGTCGTCCGCCTGCGGTATCGGCGTGACCGCCTCAAACAAGCTTACATCACCCTCTGTAACAACCCTCTGACCGTCATACTCGCCCGGTACAGGCGCTTTACCATCCACAAGAGCGGCTCCGCGTGACCCCACCATCTCCGCACTTTTTAACATGGCAGACAGTGTACTAATCTGTGTCAAGAGGATATCATAGCTTTTATGCAGAAAAGGCAGCTCATACTCGTGTTTTAACTTGTGTTCCTCAAAAAAGCATTCCCGCTCATGAATAAGCTCGTGTAACATACGCTTCATCTCACCGGTATCCCGCATAAACGCCGCATACCGGCTAAAACGTTTCTGCATCTCTATACGCTTATAAATGAGATTGGATTGCTCCTCAAATCTTACAGCGGGTGGAATGTATGGGGGAACTCTGTGCGTCTCATGCTCGTTCTTCTTTTTATAAGCAATGTGCTCCGCCGCTCTCATTGAACCGACCTGTGTCGAGTTTAGTGCACTGCCCCCCGCACGGTACACACCAAAAGTTCCCGCCGCTTCACCCGCCGCATACAGCCCCTCTATGCTGGTCTGCCAATTCTCGTCCACAAGCACACCGCCGTTTGCGTGCTGGGCACATACAGCCACTTCAAGGGGTTCGGTATATAAATCAATACCATTTTGTCTGTAAAGCTCAATAGCTTTACAGTTCATGAGAGCAAGCCGCTCGATAGG
>CAYSTR010000178.1:0-5976 GCA_964433745.1 uncultured Oscillospiraceae bacterium
AGTTTTCGTCACAGAAAACGGAGAGTCCGCCTCGAACATATATTTCTCCCCCGTCTCAAAGGGGATAATGGATACAAATCTTAGCTGGCTGTTATCGATATAATAGATATGACCGTCCGATTTGTCTGCCTTTTGATAGGAGTAAAACATACCCCCGGTATATTTTGCAAAGCGGGTCTTCATGGATATATTAATGGTAAAA
Organism: uncultured Oscillospiraceae bacterium; assembly: GCA_964433745.1. Classification (GTDB taxonomy): domain Bacteria; phylum Bacillota; class Clostridia; order Oscillospirales; family Ruminococcaceae; genus CAYSTR01. The sequence continues at coordinate 203 of CAYSTR010000178.1, forward strand.
TAGCGGCGGAAATCGTCAAGGTCAGCAGAATTTACCGATGTCACCCGCAAAAGCTTGCCCGACGAAAAATAGACAGAACCGGTAAACGAAAAATCCTCCCGCCCCTCAAACATGGCGACAAGCTTTACCGGCGTCCCCACCTTTAAAAGAGGGGTGAACTCATTTTTAAAGTCAATACAATGCTCAATCTGCGACAGACACGCTTTACCTATCTCGATTAGGCGGTCATCCTCGGTCTTTATAGCTGCGTCAAAATAAATTTCCTGCATGTTTTGTTCCCCCTATGTCTTTATACTAATTTCAGCTGTTAGCAAGAATCATAACAAGTCCGTCAGCGATACCCAAAGCCTGTTTGTATATTATAAAGCTGTCGGAAAGCGTCTCATAATCTAAAGGACTGGGCATATACCCCATCTCGACTAACACCGCCGGGCAGACATTCTCACGAGCCACACGAAAACCGTACTGCTTGGTATAACGCGGTATCCGTTCCACACTTGCGGATATGGAAAACAGCAGTGTTTCCGCTAATGTGATAGAGTGCGGGGTGTGATAGTATACCTCTATACCTAAAAGCTCGTTTGCGTCCACGTTGTAGTTTACGCTGTTGTGGTGAATCGAGATAAAAAAGTCCGGCTTTTTTTCCACCTCTTGTATACAGCGCTCTTCGAGAAGCACACGGTCATCCGTGTCTAGGGTATACAAAACCTCAGCACCCATGCTGCCAAGAACCGCACCTAATACCTTGACATTCACCATGTTTAAGACCTTTTCGGTAGGTCCTGTCGTACCGGCAACACCCAGCGCACCGGGATCATCCCCTCCATGCCCCGGATCGAGCATGACCGTGATTCCCTCAAGCGGCTTGCGAGGATTACCAGCCGATACAGGGCGGCGGTGCAGATAGACAAGTACCCCCTCATCAGTGAACTGCACATCAAATCCCGAAAATGCCGCACCCGGTTTACAAGTAAACTCAAGTGTTGTAGCGTTCTCCTGCGGTGAGAGTGTAAGGGTATCGACAAGCGTACAATCAAGGGTGCTAAACTCTATGCTATCGTCAAAGGTGGTGTTGTAAAGAGTGATGCTAGCGCCGTTTTCCGTCAGCTCCCCGCGGGAAAACGGATTGGCGGTGCTCTTTAAGAGGAAACCGTCACCCCTCGGAAACGGAACGTATGTGATACCCGATACGGTATTGTCCACAGCGGGCGGCGGATTGTTCGGGTCATCTGCTTTTGTATCTATTATATGCGCAACATCCTTAGACATGTACCCGCCCGAACGAAGCTCAAAAAATCCTTGTGCAGAACCGACTACATAATCTGTAGCCCCCTGCTTGAGAGTGCTTATAAGATTACTGCCTGTATTAGGCTTTTCAAACACATTACCCACCGGCTCGGATATGACTATACCGTAGATAGAGCGGTTTTTACCTAAAACATGCACCGTTCCCTTTGATGTATAGGTCTTATTATTGCCGTTAAACGAGAGTGTATAATAAACATTTCCTATGTTTGTGACCGAATTGGCATCGTAGTTTGTTCCGACAGCAAAACTTCCCGAAAATTTAGCGGGATATCCCTTCTCCGCCGAGGTCTGCTGTATAAGCTCGATTTCCTTACCGTCTAGAACTGCTGTAATTCTCGCACCGGACGGAGCGGTACATATAATCTCGAATGAACGCCCGACATACACCGATTCCTGTCCGGTAGGGTATGGACTTTTTATGTCGGTGATGGGGGTATTCTCCTCTGCGACAGGCTTTTTGCGGGTTATTTTTATCTCGATATCGCGCCCGCTCTGTGAGAACACAAAGGTGTTTTCTCCCACCGCAAGCTCTGTCAGCACACCGAAGCCACCGTTTGTGCTCGTTCTTTTTATCTCTTCACCGTCGATGTATACCGGCTCATTGGGGTTTGATGTGCCTGTTATATAGAATTTATCCAGGGTGGTTGAGTAGGTTCGGGGTGGGTTTATGACCTCAAACTCCTCCAGTATTATAAGTCCGTCAAACAATGATTCGGGCAGGGTAAAGCCTATGGCGGGGAGGGCATTTCTATACAGTCCGTCCTTGTCTAGCAGCACCTCGTCCAGAGAAGCGTAGGCAAACGAACGCACCCCTTGTTTTGCCGCAAAGTAATGCTTAAAGTTCTGCTCGGACTTATCTGTATAGCTCTTTCTGTACATCGAAAGGGAGTATACAGGAACGACAATCTCATTCTTCATGTTTTCGCCGATAGAGGTAAGCTCCTCGACGAAGCCCCTATTCTCGCCTGTAACGTCCGTCCTTATAAGCGGCAGCACAATATCCGCCGACTGCGGGGGTAAAACGGCACTGTCCGGCCAGATGACCCCTACATAGGTCGGAAGCTCCAGTCCGCTCAACCGGGATTTTATCGTATCGGTATAATTTTGAGACAGGGATAAGGCATCCCCGGCACGTCCAAACTCGCGTGTGTCAATAAGCAATCCGGGAATTTTATACCGTTCTGCCAGCTCCTCGCATACATCGGTAAGCGCATTGAGTGCCCGTTCGTCCGTTAGATCATAATAGTCCCCCTGGCTGTCGGTCTTTATTAGCTCCGGGAATCTAACGGCAAGGCTCTTTTCATTGTAATCCAAGGGGTTCAGCTCGATTGCGGCATCGTCTATATCAGTATAATGTCTGTTTGTGTTCACCCTTAGCGGGTTGAGAACTCCAATAAACGTGATGTTGTTCTTATAGCAGCGTTCTAACATGTATACAAGCGGGTCAAAGTCCATGTGAACGCTGTTTCTGCCGTCAATAAAGAACGAAAGCGGATAGTGCTTAGAATTAAAAAGTGCATCGGCGGCGGGGGATATCTCGAAAAACAGTGTATCAAAGCCCGCATCCACTATCTCGTCTAACAGTGTGTCAAACTGGCTTTTGAGCTCCTCCGGTGAGAGCTGAGGCCGGGTGGGATAGTCTAGATTATCGTATGTAGAAACGAATACACCCTTTATATCATTTCTGGGAGCACGAAAGCTTATATCAGGTGAGGGATACTCGAAAAAGATGTCGGTGTTTTGCCTAAAATATATTATAACAAAAAAGCAAGTGAATGCAAGAATAAAAGCGACTATTATAGATATTAAAACACCAATAAGCTTTCTCAAACGCATAACACCCCAAAATAATTATTCTCATGCTATTATATCATATAAAGGGACAGATTACTACACCTATTTATGAATTTTTGCAGAATTGGCAGTACATATGACATAAAAATAAGAGGACAGCCTTCACCGTCCTCTTATCGTCATTATAAAGCTTTAATCTCGCCTAATCGTTCTATTATCGGGAGGTGCTGTGTACATAGACCCTCACAGTTACCGCATCCGGTGCAGTTACCTGCATCCTCCGGCTTCTGTCCCCAATGATATAGAAGTCTCTCCTTTATTGATGAGCCCAGAAGCTTCTGATTATAAGCATCCATGAACTTGGGAACACTTATCCCGGCGGGACATTCATCACAGTATCCGCATCCGGTACAGAGATTGTCAAACGAGCTGCCCTTGCTCTCATACAACCCCAGAATCTCACCGATAGGTCTCTCCTGAAGACCGTCCACCGCCTTAACAGCGTCGTCTACATGCTCCTTTGTACCCATACCAACCAGAGTAACGGTTATCTCCCTATGAGAAGCGACAAACCGCGCAGCTGCCTGCGGGACGGTGAGATCAGTTCCCTCTGTAAGATACGAGAAGCGGTCTGGATTTTGCGGTATTACACCGCCGCCTAACGGGTTCATGACGACAATACCCATCTTTTTATCATATGCCGAAGCGATGCCCGTCTGACGGAAACGATAGTTGAGAGCGTTGTAGCCTATGAGCATCCCTTTAAATTTGCCTGTATCTATAACCTTTGTAAGATCATCCCCCTGCATATGGGAGGAAAAGACTATATTTTTAATGAGTCCCTGCCCCTTTGCCTCCTCAAAACAGCGGTAAAACGTCTCGTACTGCTTCTCAAAACCTTGAAGCGAGAGGATACACCACATGTGGTAAAAGTCGATGTAGCTCGTCCTGAGCCGTTCTAGTGATTTTTCAAGACGGCGGAAGAACGCATCGCGGTCGTGGGGTTTTTCCACCGTTCCGAAGTTTGTCTTGGTGGAGACAAATATTTTGTCCCGCTTCATCTGCGATATAGCAATACCCATAACGCTCTCGGACTTGTCGTCACAGTAAAACGGAGCGCTGTCAAAATAGTTTACACCCTTCTCATAGGCGTATAAAGGTATCTCGGCGCACTGCTCTAACCGGTCTGCCTTTATGTCACCGTCATCAAAACGCATCCCGCCGAAGCCGACAGCCGATACCTTTATCCCCAGATTGCCGTATTCCTTATAATACATAGTAGACCTCCTTTTATTATTTTCTCCCAAAGCTGTCCGCCGCCGCACATGCAAGCTCGTCACAGCGCTCATTTTCGGGGTGACCGGCATGTCCGCGCACCCAAACAAACTCCACACAGTGGGTGTCAGTTAGGGTTAAAAGCTTGTCCCACAGCTCCGGATTTAATGCTTTTTCGTTGTTTGAACGCATCCATCCGCGCTTTTTCCAGTTTCTCGCCCATCCCTTGGTCATACCGTTTACAAGATACTGCGAATCGCTGTACAATGTGACCTTACAAGGGATTTTCAACGCTTCCAGTCCGGTTATTGCCGCCAAAATCTCCATTCTGTTGTTAGTCGTTACCGGTTCGCCGCCCGACAGCTCTTTTTGACTGCCCTCACAACGGAGAATCACCCCATAACCGCCGGGACCGGGATTTCCCCTACACGCACCGTCTGTAAAAATTTCTACCAGCTTCAAATCCATGCCCTTCTTGTCCGCATTTTTAATTGATATATAGAATATTATATATTAGCCGGATGTTATAAGTCAATCGAATTATGTGAACTGGGGATATATTTTTGAACAGATTTTTATTGGCTCTTATTATCTCTGGACTTGCGGGACTATCCACCGGTCTCGGAGGACTAATCGGAATAATCTATAAGGGCAGCAAGGTGTGGTTTCTCGTATTTTGTATGGGGCTTGCATCGGGCATTATGCTCACGGTGAGCTTTCTCGATCTCATACCGGGCGGTATTGTGCTAATGGGCAGTACGAGCCTTATCATGCCGGTGCTAATCTTTTTAACCGGGCTTTTATTCTGCGCTCTGCTTGAAAGCTTTGTGCCGTCCGGAGAGGGGCTTTACAAGACGAGTATCATGACGGCACTTGCCATTCTGCTACATAACCTGCCCGAGGGAATAACCACATTCGCACTTTCCTACACCGACCTCTCGATGGGTATATCGGTGAGTGTGGGCGTTGCCATGCACAACATACCGGAGGGTATAGCTATAGCTGTGCCTATGCGCTACAGCGGACGCTCCCGCATGAGAGCGCTTACATTGGCATTTCTGTCGGGGCTTGCAGAACCGGCGGGAGCTTTTATTGCCTATGCCGCAATAAAGCTCGGGATGATTATTTCAGGCTCTGCCATCGGCTATCTGCTTTTATTTATAGCGGGAATTATGAGTTATACCGCCGTACTTGAAATTCTTCCGGAGGCTGTGCGTCAAGGACGGCTTTTCCCTGTTATATCCGGGTTTTTGGTTGGGACGGTCATAATGAGCATTACGGTATTCATCGTGTAGCAAAAGAATATCTTCCTTTTCTATGGTAATAATATCTACATCAAAATCCGCAAAAGGAAGGTAACTTAATGAACGTACAAAAAAAGGGATTGAGAGCAGTTA
>CAYSTR010000179.1:0-3489 GCA_964433745.1 uncultured Oscillospiraceae bacterium
TAAATTATGTAGGGATAAACAGCTAATCAGCTAATGTGTTTTATAATTTCATTTAACAAACAGTGCTTCCATTAGAGTCTCTATTTTTTCCTTATATTCCCGCTTTGAGTAATCGCTCAGTCCGTTGTAGTCTCCTTGAAGCCTCTCTTTGACGTACTCTCTTCCGTCATCAAGCTTCATGTTTAGAATGCCGTATGCCAGACTAAAAAGTGATGGTATCCGGTCAAAATGAGCAAGAGCATCCGCATAGGATATTATAGTCTCTTCTAACGTGCTTCTCAAATGAGCGTTTCTATTGGGATGATTAAACACACATCGTTTAACCAACTCCAACCTGTCCCTTGGAAAGCCTAGCTCGGTCAGCAATTCTTCTGTCATATCCGCACTGTAGCTGTGATGCTCACTTCTGTCACCGTATTCAGAGGGCATAGATACATCGTGCAGAAGTGCCGCGAGCCGAACAATCTCGGCATCTGCACCTTGCTTAGCTGACAGAATTTCGGAATGGTATAAAACCCTTTTTATATGGTCATTCCAATAATCATAATATCCAAATTTAGCATTCCTTTTGTGCTGTTCGCATTTTTCTTTCACAATCTCTGTGATTCTGCCGACTGTATCATTCATCCTAACCCCTCCGTCTTATTAATATACACCCACTTAACAATCCTCGCGGCATTCTCCGCAACAGCTCTCGTGCCGTCCGCATGAAGCACCGGAAATTTAAGCGTTTCCGCCCATCCCTCAATTCTGTCCAGAGGACGCGTGGTCACAAAATCGATAAAGCTCTGAGTTTGCTCATACATATCCCCGCCAAAAAGAACACGCCCGCCATGTTTTTCATTTGCCCTCTTCTTCACACGCTCGATGCGAATGTCAGCTGGTGCTTTCATATTTACCCCATGGGTGTACAAAGATGCTATCTCACCGCCGAAATCGCCAGTCACGGCTGACAGGACGAATGAGCTATGCCGTCTCATGTCGGCAAGCATCACGCTAATACAGTCCTCCCGTGACCGTTCGGCGGTGTAGGGGATGTCCGACTTCAGAAAATGATAGTCCTCTATGTCCATGTAGGTTATATTTAATAAACGCGCCAGCTCCCGCCCCAGTGTGGATTTTCCACTGCCGTTTGCTCCAAAGATGATGATTCCTACTGGCATGGTTTCCTCCGTAGGGCGAAAATTGGGGTTGCTTATTTTTATTTTTTATGATATGCTTTGGGTGAAGAAAATTTAGGTTAATGAAGAGGTGAGAATATGTTTTTCCAAGACATTGAAACGGATAGGTTATTACTAATAAATATTTCCGCTAATGATAGAGATTTTATCTATCAACAATTTTCAAATGATGTTGTAAATAGATACCTATTTGATGCCGAGCCTGTAAGCTGCTTAGAAGAAGCAGATGAAATTATAAGCTTCTATCTGCAACCGGAGCCGCGAGCACAGCATCGTTGGATAATTATAAATGGTGGCGAAAAAATCGGAACTTGCGGATTTCACTGTTGGAGCAGTGAGAATAGGTGCGTTGATATAGGCTACGATTTACAAGAGAAATACTGGGGAAAAGGTATAATGACAGAAGCGCTAAAGGCTATTATATCATTTTGTAATAATAGCATGGAAGTACGTGAAATTAACGCACACATTTATGTTGATAATTTAAAATCCATAAAATTAGCACAAAATCTTGGTTTTACTTTTAAAGGCAAAACAAAAATTTATTCATTTAGAGGAAACGATTATCTGCACAACATCTATACTTTAAGTTAAGTTACACCCTAGAGCAAAAATCCTCTCACATTACCCCAAGCCGCTTACTCCTTCGCCGCCTCTGCCATAGCAAGGATGTTCTCCGCCGGGACATTGGGTAGTATCTCCTCGTGGCTGGGGGAGATAACGATGTTAGGACCTAGTATAGAGCGTACGCGCCGCACCTCATCCTTTATCTCGGCGGGGGTGGCGTTGACAAAGAAGCTCTGCGCATCGATGCCGCCCAAGAACGCCAGGTCGTTCTTATACTGCTTTAGGCTGTCCGCATTCATCCCGGCGGCCTGTGCTTGAATGGGGTGCAAAACGTCCACACCCGCATCAATGAGATCGGGGATAATGCGGTAGATTGAGCCGCAGGAGTGCAGCATGACTATCTTGTTGTACTTCTTGCCCACAGCAATAAGCCGCTTAAACGAGGGCATGACAAACTTTCTGAACATTTCGGGTGCAATGAACAAATCGAGCTGTGTGCCGAAATCGTTTCCGAAGAACATGACCTCCGCGCGGTCACCCAGCTCTGAGAAAAACTTCTCGTTTGCAGCTACATAAAAGTCCACCACCCGCTCGGTGACAGCCTCAACGACGGCGGGACACTCGTACATCTTGACAAAATAGTTCTCCATGCCGAAAAAGTCGGCGACAAGATGATAGAACGGACTCCACATGCCGGTAAACACCATCTGGTCAGGAAACTTCTCTATCTGCTTATATGTATCGGTAAAGTCGCAGTGTTTCGGGTCCGGCCAGGGGTAGCTCTCGATGTCGGCGACGGTCTCGGCTTCCGCAAAACATCCCTCGGCACTCAAGGTTTCGCGCTTTATACCGTAGGCGGGGTCGAATGCGGGCATCCCCTCGGGGTGACGGTAGCCGCCGTCCGCCATTACCCAGCGACAGTCGTCTCCCAAAAAGCTGTAGATATTCTCCGCTTCGGGGGAAAGACCCCATTTTTTAGCATATATGGGAATGGTCTCGTGGTTTAGGTGTCCTGTCCACATGACACCGTGCGCGATGTTTTTACGTGTAAATATCTCTCTTACCTTTTGTCTTGAAGTCATAAAACAAACCTCCCTTTACGCCTTAATTATACTACAATTGGGATATAAGTCAAGTCCTATATTTTTATTAAAAAATAATTGAAATTCATTAAAACTATTGTAAATATAAAACGCTTTTGATATAATATATATTGAAGAAAAATATATAAAACAGTATATCAAAATAAGGAAGTCGGAGTGATTATATGAAAAAAACAGACCGCATTGTCAGTCTCGACAGAAAAATTGCCGTCCCCATTACCATCCTTGTAACGATTGCCCTCGTATTTGTAGTCGCTGTACAGATGGTTATATCTGTTATGGATTCGGCAAAGGTTTCTACTAACTACACAAACGAGCTGACCGACAACTATGCAAACCAGATTAATGCCCTCTTGGTCTCCAAGCTAAAGCTGGCGGATGACCTTTCCACTACTATTGAGACCTCTCTTCGGGCGGGTATCGCTTCGCGTGATGAGATAGTGAACCTTATTGAAAACACGATGATGGAGGACAGCTCCATAGTCGGTATTGGTGTCGGCTTTGAGCCAAACGCCTTTGACAGAGAGGACTCTAAAAATGTCGGCGCATCCCACAGCGACAGCACCGGTCGGTTTGTTCCCTATGTCTTTAAGGAGAACGGCTCGGCGGGGCGCACAATACTGGAGGGCTATGACGAT
>CAYSTR010000179.1:3499-5933 GCA_964433745.1 uncultured Oscillospiraceae bacterium
GGCTCGTGGTACTGGATGCCCCGGCAGTCTCTGAAAAACTATGTCACCGCGCCCTATTGGTACGAGGTCGGTACAGAGAAGATACTTATTACAACATGTGTCTCTCCCATAATCGGACGCTCCGGTGAGTTTCTGGGGATGGTGGGAATAGATGTTCCCATTGACACAATAAGCCACATAGCAATGGACAAAAAGATATTTGATACAGGTGTGCTTATACTGCTTGCACCCGATCAGACCTTTGCGCATTTTCCCGACCCGTCCTTAGAGAGCGTGGCGATACAAAATGTCATGGATGCAAAGATGCTGTCTGTCACCGAGGGCGTATATGAAAGCAAACAGCCCACATCCGTGACGACAACACACGCTATAACAAAAAAGCAGGTGCTAAATACGCTTGTTCCCATATCCGTCAGCGGCAACGCAAGTACATGGGTTATAATATCGGTTATTCCGGTCACAGAGATATACGCCGCCGCTATCTTCACGACGATAATTGTAGTATTTCTCCTTTTAGTAAGCATTGCCGCCGTTATAATCCTCACAAGGCGGATAACCAGAAGACTATTAAAGCCGCTTCACTATCTCAACGATGTAGCCGGTCAGATAGTCTCGACAGGTAATCTATACACCTATATTGATAAGACCATGATATCCAATGACGAGGTGGGACAAACCCTAAATTCCGTCTCGGACCTAGTATCACTTATGCAGGAATGGCGAACTGTTGTCGAAAACGTGGCGGACGGTGACCTCACCGCTACGGCTCACATACGTTCGGAGCAGGATGCTCTAGCCATAGCCTTAAACAAGCTCACAACACAGGTATCCCACGCGCTGTTGGAGGCACGAAACGCCGCCGAACAGATGACAGGAAGCTCCGACCAGGTGGCACACAGCGCACAAAGTCTGGCTCACGGTGCAGCCGAGCAGGCGGCGGCTATAGAGCGTCTGTCCACCTCCATCACTCAGATGCAGGCACAGTTCCAGCAGACTGGTGAGAGTATTGTAAAAATCACAGGCGACACCGATGCCGCCGAGTCCGACCTCATAAAGGCAACAAAGCAGCTGCAGGCTCTGATGTATGAGATAAGGGAAGCAAACTCCAAGTCGGCAGAGATTAAGAAGATTATTAAAACCATCGAGGATATCGCATTCCAGACTAACATTCTAGCGCTCAACGCGGCTGTAGAGGCAGCAAGAGCGGGATCTGCCGGTAAGGGCTTTGCCGTCGTCGCAGATGAGGTGAGAAATCTAGCCGGTAAGTCCGCAGAGGCAGCGCGCAACACAACAACGCTTATAGAGGGCACTGTCGGTATAATCACAAACGTCACAAAGAGCGCCGAGACCACGGTAGAGTCCATGGACGGTATCAACAAGATGACACAGGAGGTCGCCGCCGATGTCCGCAGTATAGCAGAGACGGTGGATCATGAGCTTAACTCCATGCGCCTTATTGTAGATGGCGTTGACCAGATTTCCGCCGTTGTACAGACAAACAGCGCAACCAGTGAGGAATCCGCCGCCGCAAGTGAACAGCTCTCCGGTCAAGCGGCTCTTGTCAAGAACCTCATCGATCATTTTAAGCTGCAAGACGAACCCGGTAGAACCCCTGCCGCTCCAAAGCCGAAAAAGCCGGTATCTGTAATGCCGGAGCACTATAACGGCAAGTATTAATCGTCTAACACATTACAAAAAGTATCAAAGCGGGCGTTTTTCGCCCGCTTTATTTTAGGATTAGTATTAATATAAGGATTTTAACAAAGAATATGAAAGAGAGGGATTACTATACCAAAGCCGCGAAAGATGTTAGGTGCTGCCGATTCCCCACTCACTGGGTGTAGCGTTCTACAGTGCGGCGGCAACGGCATATTCGGCGGCGGGACTAAACGCAAGCAGTGACGAATATGACCGTCTCGCCGAGGAGGAATGTTCCCATTATGAAGCCGCTCTTCGCGCCGTGGCTGTGGAGAACGAGCCAAACCCTGCTAAGATTAACTGGAGGTGCTAGCTTTAACTAAATGAGGATAGACGCACACACGCCGGACGAGCTAATCGAGCTGTCGGGCGACAAGAAGCACGGACTATTAATTATAGACGAGCTCATAAGCTCCGCCGCACCGCAGCTCGAGCGGTGGTTACTAAAGAGCGACACCTACGCCATGCTGGGATACGGCAGGGACAGCGAAAACCCACAGTATCCGGTCATAGCTGCCGCGCCCCAGAAGAACTATATCAGCCTATACGTAGAGGGCGAAAGGGACGGTGAGCCGCTCACCTCATACTATAAGGACAGGCTGGGAAAGGTCAGTGCGGGAAAGTCCTGTATTAACATACGGAATGTGGACAAGATTGACCTAGAAGAGCTTGAGCGGCTGGTTTTAGATTGTGTGGAGTGGAACGAAAGGTGATGTCCTTTGTGGGGCAGCGTGAC
>CAYSTR010000180.1:0-5910 GCA_964433745.1 uncultured Oscillospiraceae bacterium
TATGGGGCTTAGTACAGCGGAATCCTCCGGATAGAATGCCATTAAACCGTCTTTGACAGAGTTTAAGCATAGATAGTGAATCAGTACAACAAAAGAAACAAAAAATGCATTAATGATTTTTAACTTAAAAAAGAAGATAAGCTCTGCCGAGAGTAAAATGACATAAACAAGGTAGACCAGCATACCGCAGTCTACATAAAATCTGCGTAGAATCAAAAGCGCCATCGCATTAAAAACGCTTAATGTCCATACGAAATAACGGCGTTTTGAGATGGCGCTGTTAAGTTCTACCGAAAATTTAATTATCATTTTATTAAGGCCGCACAAAACAAGAAAGCAAAGAGCATAACCGACAGCATTATCATATTTCATTTTGCTGCTCCTAAAGTTGTCTTTTAGTGTATTGCTTCGGTTTTCATGTAAATTATAACAAATTATTAACTAATTGTCAATATAAACAATACGGCCAAAATAATTTCGAGAGCTCACACTCTCCCAATTAACCTCACATCATGCTTCTTATTTCATCAGCGATATATCCCGCTATCAGACGGTGACCTGCCTCTGTGGGATGTACTCCGTCTGCACATATAGCTTCCATACCCATGGTGATGCTGTGCTTGGCAAGCAGACCGTCCAACGGTATAAATGCCGTCTTAAACTCCCTTGCAAGCTCCCTTGCACAGTTTATCTTGGGGTCAAGATCCTCACGCCAGCTTTTGCGGTCTGCCGGGGTCTCCAACAGAAACGGCTCAAGGATTAGCACCTTTGTACCAGGCAGTTCATTTTTAATACGTGTTAAGATCTCTCTATAATTATTACAGTACTCCTCTGCTGTGGTGATGCTGTTGTTGTCATAACGGCGCCAGGTATCATTTATACCTATGAGAATAGATACAATGTCGGGTTTTAGCTCGATACAGTCCTCTGTCCAGCGATTTTTAAGGTTAGAGGCGCGATCACCGGATATACCGCGGTTTATGCAGACATATCCGTCCTTCTCCAGAAGCTCTGCCGCCATTAGAGCGTAACCGTTCCCCATTTTGTTGGGATTATCTCTTCTCCCGCAGTCTGTGATGCTGTCCCCTTGAAACAGGATGGTTTTTGTGTTTTTTGACATTTTTGCTCCGCCTTTCTATATTCAAAAAAAGATTTACAGTATTTGACAAGTTAAAACCTGCTATTTTCTCCTTAATTACACATAATAACACTATCTTGCGAAAAAGGAAGTCTATGTACGTATGACTATAGCAATCCTTAGAACAGCCATACTATATATCGTTGTTATACTCTCGCTTAGGCTCATGGGTAAGCGTCAGATTGGGGAGCTGTCCCCTTCAGAGCTGGTTGTCACTATACTTATATCGAATATAGCGGCGCTTCCCATTGAGGATATATCCATCCCCATTGTGGGGGCTATACTGCCCATCATCGTCCTTGCATCCTTTGAGATATTCACTTCGGGGATTTCTTTAAAGAGCAAGCGTATGCGCAGTATCATTACCGGTAACCCTAAGATAATCATTAAAAACGGCAAAATCGACCGGAGGGTAATGCGGGAGCTGCGCTATAATGTGGACGATTTGTTTGAGGAGCTGCACGGTAAGGATGTATTTGATCTTCGCGATGTGGAGACTGCTATTCTCGAACCTAACGGTAAGCTCAGTGTGCTAAAGTTCCCCGAAAAACAAAACTTAACCGCCGAGATGATGAACATCACCCCAGCAGGCGGGGGGCTACAGCGCATTATAATAAGCGACGGTAAGACGATAGACGAAAACCTAAGGGCTATCGGCAGAGACGACGGATGGCTCCAAAAGACACTTAAACATAATAAAGTCAGTGTATCGGATGTATTCATCATGACATGCGACAGCGGCGGCAACTATCATATAGTCAAGGAGGACGGGCAATGACACGAATAATCGTCGCCGGTATCCTGCTGGCAGTCGTGGCGGCAATATCTATAACCAGCCTTATCTACCTCACCGACACCAAGGATGTGCTGGTGGCTCTGACCGACAAGCTTGACGAACTAATCAGTGAGGGCTTCGAGAACAAGGAGGAATCCCTCAAGGTCATCGAGGAGCTAGACAGCGTGTGGCAGGAGCGTCACGGTATATTGAGCATCTTCATAAACCACGATAGACTAGAAGTGGTGGATACCACAATCCCTCGGTTAACTCCGCTTCTCACCGCCGAGAGTGAAGAATTCATCCCAGAGATAAGAATGCTCCGAAGTGTGCTTTACCATATCTACTTTAATGAATTTCCAAAGTTTATAACCATCTTCTAGTGGTTCTTCTCCTTTAGAAGTGCGGCAAGCTCCTTCATAAAGGTATCCACATCCCCGAACTGGCGGTATACCGACGCAAACCGCACATATGCCACTTCGTCAATCTGCTTTAGCTTATCCATGGCAAGCTCTCCTATGTATGTGGCGTCCACCTCACGGTCCAGCGAATTTGCGAGCACCGCCTCTATCTCGGACACCGCCCTGTCTATAATCTCGGTTGTGACCGGGCGCTTCTCGCACGCCTTTAGAAGCCCGCGGAAAAGCTTAGTGCGGTCAAAGGATTCCCTCGATTTATCCCTCTTTACTACCACCACCGGCAGCATCTCGACGCTCTCATAGGTGGTGAAGCGCTTACCGCAGGACAGACATTCCCGCCTCCTGCGTATGCGCTCAAACTCGTCTGTGGGTCGGCTGTCAATAACCTTGCTCTCCTCAAAGGCACAGTACGGACACTTCATTTATTGTCCCCCTTCTTTTATATCATTGCTTTTACATATTCATATGAGGAAATAAGCTCGTTTATCTCATTAAAATTTTCGCGGTAGAGTTCTACTATCAGACTACCCCTGTAATCCAAATCGCCAAGCTTTTCTATAAACGCCAAAAGCTCAAAAGTACCCTTACCGGGGGGCAGACAGTCCCGCTCACTGTTGTGGTCGCTTACATGCACATGTCTTATGCTGTTTCCCATAGCGTCAAGTACCTCAAAGGGGGTACATCCGCTTCTTACCGCCTGCTTTATATCAAGCACAAACGCCGCACTGTCACCCAGTGCTTTTTTCATGTCCGCTATAAACTCTATGTCCCTGCTCCTACAGCGGCAGACATTCTCCTGCGCAAGCACAACGCCGTGGGTTTGTCCTATCTCGCTTAAAATGCCGAAACGCTCTATATATTCGTTAAACGGAAGAGAACCCCCCTGCCTGTCTCCGTGAAAGACGAGTATAGCAGCACCCAGACGATTAGTATAGTCAAACGCTCTGCGAAAAAGCTCCTTAGCATCCTCAAATCGGCGTTTGTATGCGGTGAACACCATGAACGGTTCAAACGCCGAGAGATAGGGGTGTACCGCCGTAATCTGTGTACCGTAATTCTTCTTTAGTGCAATTAGTTCATTTAAATATGGCTCGTCCTGTTCACCCGGTGTGTTGAGAAAAACCTCAAGCGAGGTTATCCCCTCTCTTGCCAAGACCTCAAAGGCTGTCTCGGTCTCCATGGGATAGAGACTGGATGTGGATATCCCCGCTTGCATATGAACCCCCGATGCGGCGCGCCGCCCTTTCGCTTTATCTCATCTTTTATTTTTTCTCATCATAAATGTACTATAGACAAAAAACAATAACGCTATAATTTCAATTAAAACAAGTACTAAGGTTACTTCAAGACATAAAATTTTTCCCAAGATATTATTTACCGCTATTATAAGACTTGCTAGAGATATACTAAGCAGGCTAATACACCATATTAACTTATATTTGCCCCTCATAATACACCCACCTATTGATTAATAATTACATAAAACCCGCTAAACCATTTATTTCCCCTTGACATTTACCGTAAAATGTTATACAATTAGTATATTATTAGTTTCGGAGGTACATATGGAGAAATCGAGAATGAAACCGTCCGAGTTTGCGTTGTGGACACTTTTATCCGGCGCGGCTCTCGCTCTTAGCGTATACATATTGGGGGTTGCCGCAGAGCTTTTATGCGGGAGCTTTGGCAACTATTTCACCATGAAATCCATAAGCGCGGGCGCGTTTGAGACAGCTCCCGGTATTATTGTCACAGCGTTCTTGGTAGCATTTATAAGCGAGCTTGTTATCAAGAACAAGGAGAAGAAATAGAGAACACCCGCACAAGGTTCAGGTCACGGTCGAGTACGCACAGGTCGGCGTAGCGTCCAACCTTTATACTTCCTGTATAGTGGTCTACACCTATTGAACATGCGGGGTTATATGTTGCTGCCCTCAACGCCTTTTCCAGCGGGATGCCGATAGACACGCAGTATCTCACACAGTCAAGCAGCGGGGTAGCAGAGCCCGCTAACGTACCGTCTGACAGTGTCGCCTTTTTGTCCTTAACTACGACCTGCTGACCCGAGAGGGAGTACTCACCGTCCGACATTCCGGCGGCGGACATGCTGTCGCTTATGAGCACCACGCGGTCCTCAAACAGCGAAAACGCCATGCGAATAATCGCAGGATGTATATGTATACCGTCTGCAATAAGCTCGACAAACACACGCTCGTCCTCCATAGCCGCCGCTATGAGACCGGGCTCACGGTGGTTTATTGGGTTCATAGCGTTAAACAGGTGCGTGACATGGTTAATACCCTTACTAAAGCTCTCCAAAGCCTTGTCATAGCCGATGGAGGTGTGCCCTATGGAGCAGAATGCGCGTCTGCCTATATGCGTGACAAGCTCATCCGCACCGTCTAGCTCCGGGGCTACAGTTATCAGTCTAATATTATTTTCACAGGCGGCGTTAAGCTCGTCGAACAGGGCGATATCCGGGTTTTTTAGAAACTCTGCCGGATGTGCGCCTTTTTTTGCACCGCAGAGAAAGGGCCCCTCCATGTTCACACCGTGGGCATAGCTGTGAACGGCAGAGGAATTAATAAACTGGTCTGCCGCTTGCATCGCCTTTAGCAGTCCGTCATGGTCACCGGTCATGGTGGTGATTAAAAATGAAGTCACGCCGTTTTTCAGGTGATACTCGGATATCTTTTGCAGGGAGCTTAGCTCGCCGTCCATGGCATCACACCCGACTGCGCCATGGGTATGTACATCAATCAGTCCCGGTACGATGTAACATCCCGAAAAATCCAGCTCTTCCGTGTCTGTAAGGTTCTCGTCGATCTCGCATATGAGATTCTTGTGGATGAGTATGTCCCTATTAATAAAGGTAAAATCCTCAGAGAGAATGGCGGCATTTTTAAGTATCATACGTGTACCTCCAATGATGTCGTTCTCATCTCGCTTAGAATAACCGAGAATATCTGCGATATAGCACAGCAGCAGAGTGTAGAGGATATATTCCCCATCCACTCGGGCAATAGAATAGACAGATTCGATTTTGACGAGATATCGGGGTCGTTCGTTATGGACATTACATACATGCCCCGGCTTCTTAGGTCGGCAATCAGCTCCATCATCTGCGGATTAATATATGTATCTGCCGCCATGACAATTATAGGCACAGTGGGACTGTATATATGCTTCGGGAGGTTGTGAAAGTCCGCAAGTGACAGCCCCATGGTCTTTAGTCCGCACATTTCACGAAGCTTTAAGCTCATCTCCATGGCAATGGGGAACCCGATGCCGCGCCCTAATACAAAGCACTCACTGGCAAATCTTAGTCTTTTGGCACACCCCTCTATCTGCTTAGTAACGCTAATGGCATACTCCACAGCGGCGACAGCCTTTTCTACACCGCACTTTAACATATTGGTCTCAGACAGGGCGTGTAAAAGATCTATGATACAAAAAAGCTGGTTGAGAAAGGATTTCAGCTCGTACGCGTTGTTCCCCTGCGCGTTACAGAATATATGATGCCGTGCGCACATGGCGGGGCGTGACTTCTCGTTATTCGTTATGCTGACGGTCAGAGC
>CAYSTR010000181.1:0-5905 GCA_964433745.1 uncultured Oscillospiraceae bacterium
TTGAGCGAGTTTCCTCCGATTATGACATTGACCATATCGCTACCCAGTTAGCACAGCGCACACAAAAAGCTCTACGAATGGCTGGTGTAACCGTATGATGAGCAATACCTTTATGTTCGGCAACAAGAATAGCTATGAGGAGTGGGGCTTGTCCGGGATACCGGCTGTACCATAAAGCCCGCCGTGCGTTTTCCACGCGAAACAGTGGGGTACAGTCCCTAGATACCGAAGGATTGCGGTTACGATGTCTTTTTCTGCCATGTATCATAACCCATACGCATTTTGAACGGGGTGAACGGGTAAACCACAACTCTTTAATATATATTACTTTATATATTATCCTTCTGGTTCATAACGCAAAGGAATAGGGAAAAGTGGTTCAACCCGTTCAAAGCCTTATTCAATGCGAATTCCTTTCCAGATTTTTCGGCGACTAACTCGTTCCAATCCGCGTTTAATCTGCTCATCTACAGACTCTACATCCTTGTTGAAATTAGCCTGTGACATAGGTTTCATGCCGTTTTTGTCGCAATACTCCCGGTAACGTGTAAATAGCTCCTCTCGTACACATTCGCAGGTATCACCAACCTCACAGCATTCTTCCACAAACATGAGGACACTATTGCTTTCCACCTTGTAGCGTTGCAATTCTGCCTTGGTACGCTCGGTTTCAGAGAACAAATAGCTGTTTGCCATGAGCCGTTTAAGTCCCTCCAGCGCCCATGCCAGGATACCGTCACGCTCTACCGATAGCTTTTCTCGAAGGTTCGGGTCTCGCATTTTTGCCGGAACAGAGCGATCAAAACGAATGATGATGAGTCTGCGGTAGAAGCCGTCAGAACGATCACCGTAGTTTCGGGGGATCTCATTGCACGAGAACAGAAGCCTTGCATAAGGTCGGAATGAAAATGGGTCCTTGTTTTTACGCTCTGCAGTAATGTAGTCCTCACCGGTGAGTGCTTTAAACATGCCGTTGTCATCGATGTTCTTGGAGGGTAGGTCAGCAAAGATATTGGCCAGCTTACCGAATAGCTCCGCTGTCTTAAAGCGGTCGGAAAGGGACTGCCACGGGATGTTGCTAACATTATCACCACCCAGTAAGATTTCTTGAGCTACCGAGAGTAGGGTTGATTTCCCCGCATTCGCTGCGCCTACGAACACAAAGGATTTTTGCGCCTTATTGACTGGTATAAGCAGATAACCGAAGATCTCCTGCATGAGGGGGATTTCCTCTTCTGGCAAGATACTTTTCAGAAAGGACAAAAATTGCGGACACCTTACTGAGGGGTCAAAGGTCGCATTTATCTGTACTGTAGAGTAATATTCCGGGGAATGAGGCTTAAAGCTGCCGTCCAGCACATTGTACAGTCCGTTTTGGACATTGACGATAAACGGGTTACAGTTGATTTCACGCACCGCTTTGCGGATGAGCATTCGCCATTGCCCAACAGTGTCGTTGATGGCATTCATGCTTGCATATCGAGGAATCATAAACTCACGCACCTTTGCGCTGGCAGCCAAATCCTCGTGCGATGAATATACACCATTGTTATAAAAGAAATAGCTACCGGCTCCATAAAATGCCTGTACATTAACTGCCATGTGATTGGCAAGGATACCTGGCAGAAAGCGTAACCCGCTGCGTTCCGTCGGCTCATACCAATCGGGAAGCTCATTACCATCTGTTTCGCGTCTTGTTTCCCTGCTGTCCCTATAGGTCTTATGCAGTTCTTTCTGTATGGAAACAAGGGGTTTAACAGCACCTGCCTTAAGACAGAAATAGTCCTTCAATTCATACTCAATAAAAGTAGCAGCCACTACATAGTCTACGTTGTAGAGATACTCTGCTACAAAATCCTGAGCCGTTTGGATATCGTCCACCGCGGATCGTGTTACCGTGCATTTCACCAACTGCTCTCGTAGCTCTTCGATACCAAGCGGCTGATAACAGAGTGCCGCCGGTGCTTTACAAGAACAGGAGCCATCTTCTAGCTTTGGACATTTAAAGCCCTTTTCCGCAATGGTACGGCAGGTGATGGGTTTTGTACCAGACTCTAGGAAATGCGTAACCTTAGCCTGCGTTTCGCTGTAGCTATACTTCGGGTACGGCTTCGACAGCACATGAATAGCTCTATCACCGCCCTCGAATACAGCAAGGTTTGACACCATGGCATACCAATCATGCTCGGAGAGATTTGCGGCGTTATCTCGGCAGTGCTGTATAAAGAGACATCGCTTACCGACTAATGCAAGCCCTTTTCGGATACCTTTGGGTGTGATGGTACGAGTTATAGGCTCATCGGGCACACAGGGTAACACCGCTTCCAGCTCCGCCCCAGTATAGCGCAGTTCAGGGTTAAACTTAATGCACTCTACCATGACTGGATCGGCTTTGCAGTGATAAAACCCCGGGAGCCGTAAAACACGGCTCTCGTTAATACAAGACTTATCACCGCCGAACTGTGCGATAAGCCGCTTTTGCACCCTGCGGAAAGAACCAATATCAACATTTCTCATCAGCCAATATGTATGAAGAGACTTTTGGGTCTTTACGATTAGTGACGGCTCTAGCGGAAAAGCTTCGATCTGTTTGAGCTGTTCTTCAAATGACAGCTCATCACACTCCACGAAATGTGCATTTATACGGGTGATGTCAGCATCCTCCTGACCGCCGAGGTTTACCACAAAAAAGATACCTCGGTTTTGCTCGTTATGCTTATGCAAGGTTTCAGCCATCTTATTTATCTGCCCGGCTTTACACTCTAGCTTTGCACCCTTAAAGACAGAAGGCTGTCCCCCTGCACCTGTCCTTTTATCATCGAAAATCCGTAAACATACCGTTTCTCCTGCGTCAAAAAACGGACGCAGGAACTCTTCCAATGGGATATTAAGTGAAGTCATTTATTATCAGCTCCATTCTTTTTAAATATAACCCTTCTACTCATAGGCTACTTCCCGGCACTTATCATCATAATACCGAATTGAGATACCCATACGTCTTGCTTCGGCTATTTCCCGTTTCATGCCATCGGATATGTATGAACCGAAAACCCATAGGGCATTGCATTTTGACATAATCTGTAGCCCCATGAAAATAGCCAGCTCACGGTCTGCGGGGTTGTGGTCGTCCATAAATTGCGGAAAGAGTAAGTGGACGGCAATCGGCAAATAACCCTCATTGAGAGCAAAACGGCAGTAGTCCCGAGTTTTGGTGGTGTTGCCCTTGATGTCACCCTTAAATGGAGAACAGATAAACACAATCTTGCGCTGCCGTTCCAAGCGCTCCTCTTGCTGAATACGGGTCATAGCCGTGTATGCGGTAGGGTCACTGTATCCCTCGCTGTTTCGTTTGCTGATACTCATTTAATGGACCTCCGTTTCATTCATATTACCGAAGCTGTATCCTACCGCCGCTTCTGCGATTACCGGTACATCAAACTCTGTAAAGGGTTGTGCCTCCATACAAGCACGAATAAAATATATAGCTTCATCCACCTTGTCCTCTGGCACCTCGAATACCAGTTCATCGTGTATCTGTAGGAGAGGTTTCAACCACTGACGCTCCGGTAAACCTGGTATAATTCTACCGAGTGCCAGTTTCAAGATATCTGCCGCGGTGCCTTGAATGGGTGTGTTAAGAGCGCATCGCTCTGAGAAGCTCTTCTTACCCCAGTCATGCGAGGTAATACCGGGCAGATAGCGCCGTCTGCCGAGGAACGTTTCGGTGTATCGGCGATACTCCGCTCGTGCTTTTACTTCCTCCTGCCAGTCGGACAGCTTGGGGTATCCGGCTTTAAGGTTTGAGATAATCTGCTCGCACTCCGCAATGGAGGTATTAAGCCCCGCCTTGAATCTAAGTGTCTTCTGCAGACCCTTGGGAAACAATCCGAAGAATGTACCGAAGTTGCAATTCTTTGCAATGGTACGCCGCTCCTTGTAGTGCTCTGCGTTCCTATCTAAGGCTTGTTCAAACGGAATGCCATATATGACCGCTGTGGTTTGGGCATGAATGTCACCGCCGGTGCGATATGTATCCAGCATCTTATCATCCCGGCAGTAGAACGCTCCCACACGCAGCTCAATTTGTGAAAAGTCCAGCGAGAGCAGAACCTTACCCTTGGGTACAATGATAAAGTTACGCACACCAATGTTGTCGTTACCGGCACGAGGCATATTTTGAAGGTTCGGTTTCCTTGCGGCAAACCGCCCTGTTTCTGTGCCTAATGGAAAAAGATCAGCATGTATACGTCCGGTGGCTGGATTTATACGCTGGAGGAAACCGTCAATGTAGGTGGACTTGATCTTACCCCATTTACGGTATTCCTGCACCAAATGGAATAAATGCACCAGTTCGGGATTGTTCTCACTACACCACTCCGAGAGTAATATCATCACCTCATCATCAGCTGCTTCCTTGTACTTTGCGGTGGTTTTGAGTACCGGTAATCCCAGTTCCTTATACAGATATTTCTTGAACGCTGCCGTACTCGCATTAGCACCGATGTCTACATCACCAATGATGAAACCAATCTCATCCCGTAATCGGGCAAGCTCCGCCTCGGCTTCCATTTGTTTTTGAAGCATAAGGCCTTTATCCGCCAGCAACCCGTTATACTTCATCAACCCGCAGTACACGGCGGTGGGAGATTCAATCTGCTCCACGATAAAGCGGTGCTTGGGGAGGTAACGGTCGAACCAGCCGTTAAAAAGATGATATAACCGTAAGGTATAATCACTGTCGGCACAAGCATATCGGATGGTTTCGCTGTCTTGTGGGTCAAGTTCATCAAAGGCTCTGTTGCCGGTCACCACTTCATAACTGGGTAATTCTACGCAGAGTAGCTCCGGCACCAGCGTTTTCAGACCGCTGTCAGTAAGGGTGCGGAATGTGGTGTTATTTTTAAGGGTCAACTGCGCCGCCGCAATGGTATCATAACAGGGTGGTCTAGCGATGATGGACTGCGCATAAAGAAACATTGCCTCGAAAGCAAGATTGTGAGCTACCTTTATGATGGCGGTATCGGCCATTAGCTCTGCAAGAAAGTCCATGACCTCCGTTTTATCAGCGTTAGTTCCAGTAAGATGAGCAATCGGAACATAGATCGCAGTACCTTCTGATACCGAAAAGCTGACTCCGACAATGTGTGCTTTGTGTGCATCCAACGCCGCCTTATACTCGCTGCGGTAGGGTTCGTCCGGTGCGGTTTCAAAGTCGAATGCTATAATGTGAGCTCCAGAAAGATAGCGTTTTAGGTCTTGTATTTTTATAATACATTGATAATTCATTGCCTCTCCTTTCTGCCGGAAGCGGGGAGCGGATATCCGCTCCGCCACTTAAAGCAGCCGTTTTATTTCAACGGCTCGATTACTTCGCCGGTATCAATATCCACAATGGGACCACCGTCATCGGAATCCGTGCTGTCCATGTCAAAACCGATGTGCTTACTGTACATCTTGACCTGCTCGGATAACTGATTGATGAGAGCCTGTTCCTCCTCGGTCAAAACACGGTCGACCGCAAACTGTGCCTGTGAATAGGCGATACCCCCTGCGTTTGTAGCTTTCTTTAAAGAAAACTTGGTTACCACCGAATTAGAGAGCTTACCCTTTGATAACAAGCGTTTGATGTATTTTGTAAACTCCTTCAAAGAGCCGGTGGGCAAGGAAAGCAGAAGCGGGAAAATCTCACCCTCACGCAGCACATATATCCTGCGGCGCGTTTTACAAGCTTTTGAACCGTTCTCACCGCTGCCAAACTGATTGAGGGGACATTTGGCACAATGTCCTCCAGGTTCACCCTCGCCGGTCACGCCATCAAAGCTGCCGCAATCGGGCGGTTGATTGCCGCCGGTGTATTTTTCTTTGTAGTAAGCGTGGAGCGTATGATGGAACAGAACCACCGCCG
>CAYSTR010000182.1:0-5897 GCA_964433745.1 uncultured Oscillospiraceae bacterium
CAGATTGTGCGGTACAATAGGTGATATCGGATGTTTCAGTTTAAATGATTTTAAACAGATATCTGCGGGAGACGGCGGACTTATAATTACAAACGACAGTTCGTTAAATGAACGCTGTCTAAAATTCGCAGATAAAAACTATAATCGTTTGACAAACAACATGGACGATCTGCGTAAGGTTGAGTATCTCGCTCCCAACTATCGTATGACAGAATTGCAAGGTGCAGTAGCACTCGCACAGCTCGATAAGCTGGAGACTGTTTGTAATCGACGCAGCTTCTTCGGTTCACAGCTTAATGAAGCGATTTCGCAGCTCCCCGGTTTCCATCCGCAGAAGATATATGACGGATGTAAGAGTACATTCTGGTTTTATATGTTCCGCATAGACCAAGCTGTCACAGGCTTTAGCTCTCATGACTTCTGCAATATGCTCACAGCGGAGGGTATTCCGTGTCAACAGGGGTACATTCCCACATGTATATATGAGTATTCGATGTTTGTAAATAAAAATGCCTATCAGAACACACACTGTCCCTTTGACTGTCCGTATCATGGTTTGCCTGTGGAGTATAAAAAAGGGTTGTGCCCTAATGCCGAAAGGATTCTTGAAACCAGTGTGCGTATAAACTTTAACGAGTTCTATACGGACGATGACCTTCATGATATAATAAAAGCAGTAAAAAAAATAAGTAGTCATTTTTTAGGTAAATAGAGTATAACAGCATATAGAAAAAGCGGTAAACTGCAATATATCAGTTTACCGCTTTTTTAACCTTTATAGGACAATAAAAGCTGACGGCTATTCCATTGTCCCAGAACCTATCTCTTCATTGGTTAAAAACGTTACTCCGCCCGCCGACAGAAGTGCGATGGCACGGTCGGTATCCTCTACCCTTATTATAACATATGCCGTATCGGATTTTCTCCCAGTAAACGCGTACATATACTCCACTGAGATGTCGTTTGTTTCAAGGATATCAAGCGCGTGGGACAATCCGCCCGGATGATCCGGTATACCGATAGCTATAACCTGGGTCAGCGATACGGTAAAGCCCTCCGCTGACAGGGTTTCGCCTGCTTGCTGCGGGTTATTGACTATCATTCGCAGTATTCCAAAATTAGTCGTATCCGCAATGCACAGTGCGCGGATATCCACCGATTTTGAGGCAAGAAGCTTTGTCAGCTCCGCCAGCCGCCCCTTTTTGTTCTCCAAAAACACCGATAACTGCTTGATTACCACTTAGCTCATCCTCTCTTTATTTTATGTTTCGCTTGTCTATTACGCGCTTTGCCTTGCCCTCTGAACGTGTGATGGTGCGCGGCTCTACCAACGTAACCTTTGCGGCTATTCCCAATGTAGACTCAATCTTTGAGCGAATCTGCTGCTCGTAACGCTCAAGCCCCTTTACCTCATCGGTAAACAGCTCTCCGGACATCTCCACCTGTACCTCGAGGGTATCCAGCGTCCCCTGACGGTCAACTATGAGCTGATAGTGAGGTGCAGTCTGACCTAGCGACAGCAGTACACTCTCTATCTGCGATGGGAACACGTTCACACCCCTAATTATGAGCATATCGTCTGTACGTCCGCAGGGCTTGCTCATCTTTATAAGTGTGCGCCCGCAAGAGCACTTTTCCCTAGATAAAGAGGCAATATCGCGTGTACGGTAGCGTATGAGGGGTAGTGCTTCCTTTGTTATGCAGGTAAACACCAGCTCACCCTGCGTACCCAAAGGCAGTACCTCACCTGTATCGGGGTCGATTATCTCTGCGATAAAGTGATCCTCATTGATATGAAGCCCTGTCTGCTCTGCACATTCAAACGACACGCCAGGCCCCATAATCTCTGATAAACCGTATATGTCATACGCCTTCAGGTTTAGCCGCTCCTCGATAGCAAGTCGCATGGCTTCTGTCCACGGCTCTGCCCCGAATATCCCTGCCTTTAGCTGCAACGACCTTACATCAATCCCCATCTGCTCAATCGATTCGGCTAGATACAGGGCATAAGACGGCGTACAGCAGAGTATGGACGAGCCGAAATCCGAGAATATCTTAATCTGACGCTCGGTATTACCCACCGATGCCGGAATGGCAGTCGCACCTAGCATCTCTGCACCGTAGTGCATTCCAAGACCGCCCGTAAACAGCCCATAGCCGTATGCGACATGTACAAAGTCCCGCGGCTGCCCCCCAGCGGCGACCAGAGAACGGGCACATATCTCGCTCCACACATCAATGTCATACTTTGTATAACCCACAACCGTCTGCTTACCCGTCGTGCCGGACGAGGCGTGTACACGCACCACCTGCTCCATGGGAACGGCAAACATGCCATACGGATATGTATCACGCAGGTCGGACTTCAAGGTAAACGGCAGCTTGCTAAGATCATTCACCGTCTTGATATCATCCGGCTTTATACCATGCTCGTCAAAACGCTGTCTGTAGAGCGGTACGTTTTCGTACACCCGGCGAACGGTCTGCGACAGTCTAAATGATTGCAATGCCTGCATTTCGTGAAGCGGTGCAGTCTCTATCTGCTTGTTGTAGTACTCCATCTAAAACCCATTCCTCCTTTTATTAACCGTTATACTCTCTGCCTAGCATAAACGCTTTTTTATTAAGCTCTACAAATTTCTCAGGTACGACCTTTTCTATCGTCTCTAAAAATATGTCGGAAGAGATATTTGTATACCTGCTCATGAGACCTAGAAGCACAATATTTACCGCCTTGTCCGAACCCGCCATCTGTGCTATGGACAGCGCATCCACCGCCGTAAGTCCGATTCCCAATGCGCTTATCCTGCCTATAATATCCTCCGGATACTCCATCGCTCCTGTTATAACCGGCATGGGGTCAATCCGGCGGTCATTTACTATGAGCTGACCGTTCTTTTTGAGATACGGTACATAACGAAGCGCCTCTAGACGCTCGAACGCTAGAAGCACGTCCGCTTCTCCCTGCTCTATCACGGGGGAGTGAACCTTTTTCCCGTACTTTACATATGTGACAACAGAACCGCCGCGCTGTGCCATACCATGCACCTCGCTGACCTTAACGTCATATCCCTGCGACAAAAAAGCTGTGCCCAGAATACGGCTGGCCAGAAGTGTGCCCTGTCCGCCCACACCTACGAGCATTATGTTCATCTACTCCACCTCCTTTATAGCCGTAAACCGGCAGAGCTTATCACACAGTCCGCAGCCTGTACACAAGGTCTTATCTATCTTCGCCTTACCCATTTTCATGCTAATTGCCGGACAACCTATCTTCATACACGCCTTACAACCCTTGCATTCCTCATTGACCTCATAGGGCAGTCCGCGCTTCACCGATTTAAGAAGCACGCACGGACGGCGCACAATGACCACCGACGGCTCGTTCTTTGCCGTCTCTTCCTTGATGACCCTCTCGGTCTCCGCTATATCATTGGGGTCAACTATGCGAATGTTCGGCACACCTATAGCCTCGCACAGCTTTTCTATGTAGATTATCGGGGCGGGTTTACCCTTTAGCGTCTTTCCGGTTGTGGGGTTGTCCTGATGCCCTGTCATGCCGGTAATAGAGTTGTCGAGTACGAGCACGGTGGAGCTTCCTCCGTTGTAGACTATATCAATAAGTCCTGTTATCCCCGAATGCATAAAGGTGGAGTCACCTATGACGGCCACACTCGATGCCGAGGAAACCTCTCGTGCTTTGTTAAAACCATGAAGTCCAGACACCGATGCACCCATACACAGGCACATATCCATAGAGTTAAGCGGCGGCAGTGCCCCCAGTGTGTAGCAGCCAATATCTCCGCTGACCGTCAGCCCCAGCTTATTTAGCACATAATAAAGCCCTCTGTGCGGACAGCCCGGACACATGACAGGCGGACGCACCGGTACAGCCTCATTTAAGCTGACACAGTCGGGGGACATCCCCAGTAGCTTTTCTCTTATAATCCGCTGGTTTAGCTCTCCCTCTAGAGAAAACAGCTCCTTACCGGTAACCTTGACACCTATGGACTTACAGTGTGTCTCGATAATACCGTCTAACTCCTCTATTACATAGAGCGTCTTGACGGACGAGGCAAACTTCTTAATCAGCTCGGTGGGAAGCGGGTTTATCATTCCTAGCTTTAGATAGCTAGCTCCGTCACCCAACGCCTCACGAGCGTACTGATAAGCAATACCGGAGGTAATTACGCCGACATTTCCGTCTCCCATCTCCACTCTGTTGAGTACACTGTTCTCGGACATTGATGCCATTCGCTTCATACGTGTCTCGACTACAGTGTGCCGTCCTCTGGCGGCGGCGGGCATCATGACATACTTTTGCATGTCCTTTTTATAGTCCTTCTGGTTATATGCTATACGCTCTCCCTGCTCAACTATGCTCTGTGAGTGCGCCACACGTGTAGTCAAGCGCACAAGAACAGGGGTGTCATACTCCTCCGACAGCTCAAATGCATACTTCACATATAGCTTACACTCGGACGAATCGGACGGCTCTAGCATGGGAAGCTTTGCGGCTATGGCGTAGTGACGGCTGTCCTGCTCGTTCTGGGAGGAATGCATACCGGGGTCATCCGCTACAGCAATGACAAATCCTCCGTTCACCCCGGTGTAGGATGATGTAAACAGCGGGTCAGCCGCAACGTTTAATCCCACATGCTTCATGGCAGAGAATGATCTTGCTCCGGCGACACTGGCACCGAACGCCACCTCAACTGCCACCTTCTCGTTGGGTGCCCATTCGCAGTACAGCTCGTCATACTCTGCGGCATATTCCGATATCTCGGTGCTGGGTGTGCCCGGATAGCTTGATACGATGGTACATCCAGCCTCATAAAGCCCTCTTGCCACAGCTTCATTGCCTAATAATAGTTTCTTCATTATATCCCTCGCTTTTTAAACTAAAAACTAAAAGTGAAAAGCATACAAGATTCTCAGTTGTTTTCTGATTGACGCAGATCCAGTACTCGTTTGGCTTTTCCTTGGAAACGCTCTAAGGTTCTCGGCTCTGCCAGTGTCACCTGACTGTCGATACCCAGCACGGTTTGCAGCTTGTGCTTAATATTACCCTGCAGCTTTTCCAGTTCCTTGAAACGTTCGAGGAGTGAGCTGTCCACCAGCTCTACCTTGACCTCCAGCGTATCGCGGTGTCCCTCTCTGCGTACTATGAGCTGATAGTGAGGTCCTACATGCGGTGTGCCGACTAAAACACTCTCTATCTGCGTGGGGAATACGTTTACTCCCCTTATCTTCAGCATGTCATCCGAGCGTCCCTTGACCTTATCCATACGCGCACTCGTCCGTCCGCATGTACAGGTGTCATAGTTTATCCTTGTGATATCCTTTGTGCGGTAGCGAAGAAGCGGGAACGCCTCCTTTGTCAGTGTAGTCACCGCAAGCTCACCCTGTGACCCGCGTTCCAGTACCTCCCCCGAAGCCGAATCAATAATCTCCGGCAGGAAGTGATCCTCTGCAAAGTGAAGCCCCTGTTTATAGACACATTCACCCGATACACCGGGACCCATCAGCTCGCTTAGACCATAGTTATCCGTGGCAAACAGACCCCATGCTCTCTCTATCTCGTCCCGCATAGCCTCTGTGGCGGATTCCGAGCCGAAAAGACCTAGTCTCAACCTAAAGTCGGACTGCCGGTACCCTAAATCCTTAGCTATCTCGGCAAGATAGAGGGCATATGAGGGTGTGGACACGAGAAGTGTCACCCCAAAGTCCTTCATGAGCATAATCTGCTTCTCACTGTTGCCCGACGATGCGGGAACAATAGCCGCTCCCAGACGTTCAAGCCCGTAGTGCAGTCCCAACGCGCCGGTAAACAATCCGTAACCGAAGCTTATCTGACATAAATCCTCGTCCGACGCTCCCGCCGCCACGCACAGACG
>CAYSTR010000183.1:0-5889 GCA_964433745.1 uncultured Oscillospiraceae bacterium
CAGTGCATAAAATTCCCCATTTGTACCAAGGCAGAATATGGCATCAACACCACTTACTATCATGCGCTCCACCTGTCGGCTTAACTCACCTAGGTTGAGGCTCATATCCTTATGCATGGGTGTAACAATGGCAGGGATTATTCCGTAGTTAACCATAGCCTTACTCCTTATTCCAGCTCGCCGATTACAGTGACAAGTGTACGCTCGTTTCCGAAACCGCCGGCTTTAGTGACAATTATTACATCTCCGCAAACAGTATCTTCTAAAATTCCGATGGGTATATAGGGTTCAGCCTGACTGATAACGCGGATTCCTTTAGCACACAGCCGCTTTGAGACGCTAATGGCAGTGTCCCCTCCAAACAACACCAGTCCCCTTAGCTTAAAATCGGTCATCATCTCGTAAGCAATGTCTGCAAGCAGGTGCTGTATGTTTTGACTGTCGCAGTTAAGACTGCCTGCTGAACCTCGAGCACTGTAGAGGAGCTTTGCCTTGCTGGTACCTGCGGCATCTACTACTACATGCTTACCCTCACGCAAAGCACCTGAAACCCGCTCAAAAACACGCTGACGTTCGTTCTCTGATTGTCCGCCGTTAAGACGCTTTAGATTGACCTGTACCTTTACAAGATTCGTAAGCTTTGTGTCCGCATATGCGATCTGTTTTTTAGACATGCTAGCCGGACTGCCCGACAGCACAAGCACCGGACTGTTTTTATTAGTAACCGGAAGAGTAGGCTTTGCAATCCTTTTGGGAGGGGTTATGCGTCCGGTATCAGTTAAATAGCGAAAAAATCCAGCTGAGCCGCAAAACACCAGCTTCTTTTTAAGTACACGTACCGCCTTGGCAATGCAGGTGAGGTCACCGTCGTCTATGGAATCAAATACTATAATTTTTACACCGCGCGCTATCATATCCCGGATACACTCGGTTATTGCCTTTACACTCTCGCGTATGGTTTCAATAAATATCAATTCAACAGGTAAATCAGACTGTAAACGAATAAGCTCTGATATATTTGATGTATAAATGGGTGCAAATGGGTCACGTGCAAGCTCCGTATCCTGTAAGCGTACACCTCCGACATAATGAATCCCCCCCACCGTCGTGCGATGGTTAAACGGCAATGCCGGTACAAACAAGATGCAATCTGCGTCGTACACCTCAAAAACAGCAGAAAGCTCCGCACCGATATTACCGCGCAGTGTTGAGTCTACCTTCTTATAAACCAAGTTGCAATCAGTCCCCGATAACTCGGTGACACTTTGTTTTATAAGATGTGCCGCTTCGTTCGGAGAAACATTACGGCTTTCTGAATCCACTATAAGTATATCTGTTCCGGCACTTAAATCAGAAAGCTGTGACGGATCAAGTGATACCTTCACTGTATAGCCTTCATTTAAAAGCTGTACACCGGCATCCATTGCTCCGGTGAGATCATCAGCCAGCACCCCTATACTAGTCATATAAGCACCTCTATTTAAACATTTTTATAATAGTTTTTGCTGCTTGTATAAAATCCTGCCGGTTATTTAATCCCGGTTCAATGATTATTGTTTGATCATATCCGTTTTTTTGCATAAGATTAGCAAGCGGCTTTATACCGAGACTCCCAGAGCATGGTTTTACAAATGTGTATCCGATATCGGTTTCGATTACATCCTTTATATGCACAGCACGAAGATACGGTTGTAGTTCAGTGAACTCCTTTTTTAATGCGCATCCGGAACAGAAGCTAACAAGAGGATCCCACGATATATAAAGGTTTTCCGCACCTATTGCCTCTAATGCCGTTATAAGGTTATCGGCAGTCTTACAAAGAGAGTGCTGCGCATTTTTAAGAAGTACCTTTATATCGCGCTTATATGCCCATTGGCAGAACTTACGTATCTGTTCGTACATCTTGCGGTACTCCTGTTCGGTTTCACAAGGTAAATCACACATTATTGTCAAGGTCTCTATTCCAATTCGTTCGCAAAGTTCAAATATTTCATTAAAGCCCGATTGCTTTAAAACATCCCATGAAAGATATTCCGCACCTGTTCTGTTGGATAGCACTAAAGCATCAGATATTCGCTTATTATAAGAAAAAGCATCCAAAGCCGTGAGATCATCCTCATCATAGTTAGGGAAGCGTTTTCCAAACAGTGTCCGTAATCCCCATCCATCAAGCGATAGCTCCTCTCCCAAACACATGACGCCCGGTAAATCGTCTGTTACCTCGTCGGTAAGACTGATAAAACGCATCTATATCACCTCATTCTCCAGATATTCACTAGGTGATTTTCCGGTAATGCGTTTGAAAATCCGAGAAAAATAAAATGGGTCGGAGAAGCCCACAGACTTACTGATTTCATTGATATAGAGCTTTGTGTTTTCCAAAAGATAAATAGCACGTTTTATCCGAACATTGTTGATGTATTCCGGGATAGAGATACCTGTCTCCTTCTTAAAGCAGCGGGAAAAATACGAACGGCTGTAGTTTACCAGGTTACATATCATGTCCACTTCAATGTGATTATGGTAGTTTTGTTCAATATAGTGAATAGCTTTGGGAACAGCACCATATTCATCATCCTCATGCTCATTGTGCCTGAGACCGAAAATGGTATGGAGCATTTTGTAACAATTTGAAATTCCTAATAATAATGTATCCTTTGAAAGCGAGTTGATAAGATCCTCCAACAATGTATTCTGAAAAGCTCCGAATAAAAACGGATTATCAAAGGAAATATCCGATAAGGAAAAAAATTGTGAACAGTCCTCTCCTTTTAATAAAATCCGCAGAACTGTCCAGGATTCACCGTCTAATGGGAAGATATAGTGTTTAACAAACGGAAATACACAGTACAAATCAGATTTACTCATCTTAATAAAATTATCTCGATGGCAGCAATGCCCTTCTCCATCTAGAACTACCAATAAGTAATATTCAGTTGTAAATACAGGATTTTTGTAACATGGATCGGTTAAAATCTCAAAGCTTTCAGGTCTTAAATCCAAAAAGGAAGTAGAAGTTTTTTTCATAAATAATCCCCTCTGGCAATCGGTTGATTGTGAAATATATTATATCATATCTAAAAAGCAAATTACATGTATTATTATGCTCAAGACATAGATAAAAAAATGATTTTCATTGTAGTTGTAACGTTATCGCACATATTTACATTCATTTAGCATAAATATTCATTCCACAATAAAGTCATATATGTAATAATGAATATAGAAAAAAGCTGTATGGAGAGAAGACATGCTGCCTATAATAGGAATTTCTATGGGAGATCCCTCCGGTATTGGTCCGGAGATTCTCATTAAAGCACTTTCAACCCCCAAAATCTACAGGTTATGCCGTCCTCTTATAGTTGGTGACGGAAAGGTTATAAGCTTTGCGCTTAATCGACTTAATATTTCGCTAAAATTAAATTGTGTACATAATCCCTCGGATGGGGTTTATGAGCACGGAACTTTGGATGTGCTTGATTTTGATTTCATAAACCTAGATAAGCTCTGTATAGGTGAAAATAATAAAGAGAGCGGCAGGGCTGCATTCTTGTCGGTTAAGGCTCTTATAGATGAGGCGATGGCGGGTCGCATTGATGCGACGGTTACAGCACCTATAAGTAAGGAAGCGCTTAAACTGGCGGGATATCCTTATCCCGGTCACACCGAGATTTATGCTGCGCTGACCGGGAGCAGTGCCCATACCATGCTTTTAGCACATGAAAACCTGCGTGTTGTACATGTTTCTACACATGTATCCTTGACCGAAGCATGTCAAAAGGTAAAAAAAGCACGGGTTCTGGAAGTGATAAGCTTCGCATACAATGCCTGTTTAGCATTGGGAATAGATAAACCGACCGTAGCGGTAGCAGGGCTAAATCCTCATTCGGGTGAAAATGGTCTTTTTGGGTTTGAGGAGCAAAATGAAATAACTCCTGCTATAAACGAGGCGTGTGAAATGGGAATGAATGTTTTAGGACCTATACCGCCCGATACGGTTTTTTCAAAGGCACATGCCGGGATATATGATATTGTTGTGGCTATGTACCACGATCAAGGTCATATCCCTCTTAAACTGGCCGGCTTTACCTTTGACAGGAACAACCCGTCAGCGTCGGTTGTAAATGGCGTAAATATTACTCTGGGACTGCCTATTATACGATGTTCGGTGGATCATGGTACGGCATTTGATATTGCATATCAAGGCAAGGCAAGCTGCGACAGCCTGATAAGTGCCGTGGAGTATGCCGTACGACTTTGCGATAACCTAAGAAAGGTTTAGATTTATGGATAATATGTTTAAAAACCCACCCGCAGAGTTCGGTGCGATTCCATTGTGGCTAATAAATGACGAGCTATCGAGAGAAGAGATAAAAAAGCAGCTTAATATGTTCTATGATGCAGGAATAGGCGGTGTGGTGCTTCATCCGCGTATAGGCATAACACGTTACTTTGAGTATATGTCCGACCGCTTTCTTTCCATGATTTTATATATGGTAGAGGTGTGTCATGAAAAGGGTATGACGGTGTTTCTATATGACGATGCATCATACCCCTCCGGTTCGGCTCACGGTCTAGTAACTGCTTCTAATCCGGCACACCGCAGCCGTGGACTGCGCATGGTAGAAACAAGTAAAAAAGACTATAATGAAGAAGATTTCCGTAAACAATATCTCCCAGAGGGGTCTCATATTGTAGCCGCTATAGCGGGTAGAAAAACCGGGGAGCGTTCTGTTGATTATGAAAGCCTCCGATATGTTTCTACAAAACCGTGGATGGTAGCTTTTACCGGAGAAGAGGATTTTTCCTCCCCTGATGACACGATTTTTGTATTTATTGAGGGTTATACAAATGGTGTTATACGCGGTATGCACGATGGGGAGGACGATTTTGAGGAAGGCTGTCCATTATCTGCTGATCTTTTCAACAAAGAATCTGTAGCTTCATTCATAGAGTTCTCATTTGAGGGTTATTATAGACGGTTAAAAAAGTATTTCGGAAACACTATAAAAGCGGTATTTACAGACGAACCCAAAACCGTCGGCAAACGCGCAGGCGGGATGAAACCTTGGACAACAGGATTTTTATGTGATTTCTTTCGTGAGGGTAACTCACTTATTGACCTTCCCGGGTTATTTCTTGATGTAGGTGAATGTACAAGGCTAATACTCGAGCGATATGACCGAGCTATATACAATCGTATGTCGGAATGCTATTATAAGCCGTTATCTAATTGGTGTGAGAAGCACGGTATCAGCCTTGCCGGTCATCCCGAGGATGGTGACGATATAGGGTTTGAGCGCTTCTTTCACATACCGGGACAGGATGTGGTGTGGCGTTGGGTAGAGCCTAATAATATAAACAACATCCAAGGACCGGAGAGCACCCAAGGTAAGTGTTCCTCCGATGCAGCACGTCACCGCGGACTATTACGAAATTCTAACGAATGCTTCGGTGCGTTTGGTGAAGATATAAAGCCGCACGAGATAAAATGGCTGCTGGATTGGCTGTTTGTACGCGGAGTTAACCTGATTATCTACGGTGCATTGTTCTATTCACGCAGGGGTATAAGAAAGGATGACCGTCCACCCGATTTCGGAATATATAGCCCGCTTTGGGAGAATTATTCGAGCTATTTATGGTATGTCAGACGGATGTCGTATCTTTTATCAGGAGCTAATAACAGTGCAAAAACTGCTATCCTGTGCGGTTTCGATAAGCTTTCCAGTGAGGCGGCAAAGCCATTCTTTGAAAATCAAGTGGAGTTTAACTATCTTCGACGACGGCAAGACAGTGACGCCGCGGGGAATTATAGGGATTGAGGGATTGGGAGATTAAGAGATTGGGAGATTGGAGATTGGAGATTCGTCGAGTCGCCCAATCTCGAAT
>CAYSTR010000184.1:0-5866 GCA_964433745.1 uncultured Oscillospiraceae bacterium
CCTAATCCTGCCGGTCTTTTGATCGCCGGGGTGTTGACAGGACTTTGCAATGTAATCGCTAAAATTCCATATAATCTTGTTATACGAAGCCTAAAACCCATTCTGCCGATAATATTATTTACCGCAATTCTCAACATGTTTTTTGTAGAAGGTACAGTATTATGGTCTTGGTGGGTGCTATCCATATCGTCCGAGGGAATATATTTTGCGGTCGTTATGTCGGTACGTATTGTGTGCCTTATTGTGGGGACATCCCTATTAACCTATACAACAACACCTGTCTCGCTGACCGATGCAATCGAGCGGCTCATGTCGCCGCTTAATGTAATACATTTCCCTGTTCACGAGCTTGCTATGATGATGACTATTGCACTTAGGTTTATCCCGACACTCATAGAGGAGACAGATAAAATCATGAACGCGCAGAAGTCTCGCGGAGCAGACCTTGAGACAGGCGGACTTATGAAGCGGGCACGGGCTTTGAC
Organism: uncultured Oscillospiraceae bacterium; assembly: GCA_964433745.1. Taxonomy (GTDB): domain Bacteria; phylum Bacillota; class Clostridia; order Oscillospirales; family Ruminococcaceae; genus CAYSTR01. The sequence continues at coordinate 486 of CAYSTR010000184.1, forward strand.
CCCCATTCTCATTCCTTTATTTGTGTCGGCGTTTCGCAGAGCGGACGAGCTGGCTCTTGCTATGGAATGCCGCTGTTACCGCGGGGGCAAGGGACGAACCCGCATGAAACAGCTGAAGCTGCATACAAGAGATATGTTGGCAATAGCTTTTTTAATACTGTTTATTGCCGTAATAATCCTAATAAACATATACATCAAGCTCTAACGGAGGGGTGTCGTGCGGTTTTTATTCACAATCTCCTATGTTGGGACAGGTTATCACGGATGGCAGGTACAGGCTAATGCGGTAACGGTGTGCGAAGTCATGCAGGATGCACTGGAGCGGGTACTGGGCGAACGTCCGGGACTGGTGGGATGCTCCCGCACAGATGCGGGTGTACATGCTAGAAATTTTTGTTTTCACCTAGACGCGGATTCCACAATCCCCTGTGACCGGCTTATTCCCGCTGTCAATGCACAGCTGCCGTCTGATGTGTCTGTGTTGGACTGCCGTTATGTACCCTCTGAATTTCATGCCCGGTACAGTGCAAAGGGTAAGGAGTATATCTATAGAGTTTACGACCAGAAAACGAGAAATCCATTTCTAGAACCGTTTGCCTGTCGGATTAAGTATTCCCTTAATGCTGAAAAAATGGATACATTAGCCAAAGGGTTTATTGGTACACACGACTTTAAGGCGTTTCGCGCCGCCAATGGTGCTGGTAAGGATGGGGACACTATAAGGGATATCTACTCGTTTAACGTAAAAAGAGTGGGGGAGACGATTGATTTTACCGTATCGGGCAGCGGCTTTTTATATAATGGTGTTCGTATAATGGTGGGTACGCTCATTGACATGGAGGCGGGCAGAATTAATGAGAGCCTTGCCGAAATAATAAGGAGCGGTCAGAGAAGCAGAGCGGGTAAGACCATGCCTCCCCACGGCTTGTACTTAAATCGTGTATTTTATGAGGATATGGAAGGTCTTTATTAATCGAAATGAGTGAGATTGAAGACAACATACTAAGCCTTGAACAGGCAAGAAAGAAAAGAAGCCGGTTAAAGCTCGTGAGGAAGCTGTTAATCTTCTTGACGGTGCTTATTATGGCTGTTCTAATGATTTTGGTGGGTAACTATTTCAAGGATGTGGATTATGAGAGTCTCTTGAACGAGCAGCTATTGGGAAGCGGTGCGCAGACCTTTCCCGTAAGCATACCTGCGGGTAAGGCGCTGTCGCTGCAAGTCAAGGGGTCTAATTTAGCAGTGGGTACATCTACAGGGTTTTTGCTGCTTGATAAGAACGGAAAGCGGATAAACGTACTTACCCACGCATTTACAAATCCGCAGATAGCTTTGGGGAAGAACAGGCAGCTCTATTATGATTTAGGGGGAAGAGACCTTTTAATCTACTCGGGCAGTCGTAAGCTTCATAATATTCGTTACGATTTTCCCATATACGGTGCTTTATTGTCCGGGAATGATACCATGGCGGTGGTTACCGGTTCGGAGCGGTACATAGCTCAGATGTCCATACTGGACAAGAGCTTTACTACGATATACGAATGGTATTCCTACGAGACAAATGTAGTGGATATGTCATTTTCAAAAAATTCTTCGGCTATTGCTGTGGGAGGTCTTACAGCTGAAAATGGTGCTGTCAAGACGAGTATATATCTTTTTAAGCTAAATAAAGAGAAAGAAGTGTTTAAAAAGGATTTCCCCGGCATAACATTAATAAAGGTAGACTATAAACCGAACGGACGCATTTATGTTGTGACCGATGCAAAGCTTATTGTTCTGGACGAGCAGGGCGAGACGGTCATGACATACGATTACGGTGGCAGACAGCTGTTATCCTATTCAACAGGCGCAGACGATGTGACACTACTACAGCTAAGAGAATTAGGGCAGGTGACAGAGAGTAATATTGTTGCTGTTGATATAAAGGGAGAACTAATAAATCAAAGGATAAATCTGACTGTCAGACAGCTTAATATTGATTCTAAAGGAGTGGTCGCTATAATTACCGCTGTAGATGGTGTGTATGTATGTCCGTTGGAGGGTGACCTAAAGGGTACATTGAGTCTTATGTCAGGCAGCTCCGGCTTTGTCGGTTCTGCATTTATTGGCGGCGATATATATACGCTGGATACAAATGCTGTTTCAAAGCTGGAACAGCCCTAGTTGTAAATTTTTTTCTTTAAACTTTATTTTTTAATGTTTGTATGATAATATGAAAGAGGTGCTTTAGTGGATTTATGGGCATTGGGTACTGATCTGGTGCTGGGGTTTATGATAATCTATATGGTATCAAACTGTATGCGCCGGGGTTTTATCTCGACAGTCCTGTATTTTTTAGGCTATGCCGTATCGTTTTCACTGGCACTGCCCTTTTCAAAATCCTCCGCCGCCTACCTATATGAGCGTTTTATCGACAGTTATCTCGTGAACAGGATATCCGAAAGTCTAAGCGGAATATCAAGCGGTGCTAATGTTACGTTAGCTGTCTCGGAGATTATCGAGAAGCTTACAGGCTCGATGGGTGTACTCTTAGGATATCTGGGGCTTGATAGTATTGAAAAAAGCCTGGAGGGCTTCTCTTCGTCTATCTCCCCGGAAAACATTGCACGTCAGATTGTGGATGGAGCATTATCCGCTCCAGTTCTCAGTGTTATTCAATCGGTTATCTTTGTCATTGCCTTTAGCGTATTACTTTTTATTTCGAGGAATATAACCAGACGGGCGAGGTTTTTTTCGCGTATCCCTATAGTAGGTCCGCTGAACCGCTTTCTGGGCGCACTTATAGGTTTTCTTGAGGCGGGTTTGTTTCTGCTTATTATCTCGACAATTATTAATCTGCTTCTCGGCTTCTCCGGAGGACAGTTCCTGTTTATTGACAACGAGCTTATTTCAAAATCAATCATATTAAACGCCGCGTTTCGGTATAATCCATTAATCTAGTTAAAGGATGTAAAAAATGAAAAAGCCGGGATTTATTAATCTCCCCAACATACTGTCCGCTTTCAGAATTATATTGATTCCCTTTTTTATATACTTCTATCTCAATGCATCCGATAAAAACGGCTCGTATATAGCGGCAGGAATACTTCTTCTTTCGGGGATTACTGACATTGCAGACGGATATATTGCCCGGCGTTTTAAAATGATAACCGAGCTGGGAAGATTTCTTGACCCCTTTGCTGACAAACTCACCCAGGTGGCTGTTTGTATATGTATTGCTCTTAACAATCCTGTATTGTGGATATTCTTCGTAATCTTTACAGGCAAGGAGCTTCTAATGGCTTATGCAGGCTTTAAGCTCATTAAAGGCGGCGCAAAGCTGGTGTCCAGCCGATGGTTCGGTAAGGCGGGTACAGCACTATTTTATATCGTAATGCTTTTAATTGTATCCATTCCCGATATGCCAGAATATCTTACATATACTATGATCGGATTGGTGGCAGCATTTATGATATACGCATTTATTATGTATATTCCTGTTTATAAAGAGCTAACACGCAAAAAGGGGCGCAAGGGGACTATAAAACACAACTAAAAGAAAGGCTAAAACGATATGGTTTGTTCCAGATGCAAAAAGAGGATGGCGGTTGTATTCATCACACGTATTGAGGGGGATAAAACCTTTAATGACGGGCTTTGCGTTGTTTGCGCTAAGGAACTGGGTATTAAGCCTGTCAATGATATGATGGAGAGTATGGGTGTCACCGAGGACGATGTCGAGCAGATGATGGAGATGTTAAGTCCCGAGGTGGATGATAACGGAAGCTTTGATCCGGGCGGGTCACAGACCTTCCCGTTTTTACAAAACCTGTTCGGAGGAAAATCGGACGAGCAGGAGAAAATCTCCCAGAAGAATGACGACGATAAAAAGAGAGATAAGTCCGAAAAGGACAAAAAAGATAAAAAGGAAAAAAGAAAGTATCTGACGCAGTACTGCGAGAATCTGACACAAAAAGCGGCAGACGGAAAGCTTGATTGTATTATCGGGCGTGACCGGGAGATATACCGCGCTATTCAAATACTAAACCGCCGCCAGAAGAATAACCCCTGCCTCATTGGAGAGCCGGGTGTGGGTAAGACTGCCATTGCAGAGGGTATCGCACAACGCATAGTCAATGCTGATGTTCCGGCGAAGCTCTTAAAGAAGGAGCTGTTTCTTCTCGATCTTGCGGCACTCGTAGCGGGTACTCAGTTTAGGGGACAGTTCGAGAGCCGCGTAAAAGGGCTTATAGAAGAGGTGCGTTCTGCCGGCAACGTAATTTTGTTTATTGATGAGGTACACTCTCTGGTGGGTACTGGGGATGCGGAGGGTTCCATGAACGCCGCCAATATCCTAAAACCCGCACTGTCGAGAGGTGAGATACAGGTCATAGGTGCGACGACCTTTTCGGAGTACCGTAAATATATTGAAAAGGATCAAGCCTTAGAGAGACGTTTTCAACCGATAAATGTTGAAGAACCGTCTATCCAGCATACTATTGAGATACTAAAAGGGATAAAAGGATATTATGAAGCATATCATAGAGTAAAGGTTTCGGAGGCTCTTACCGAACGGACGGTAATGCTGTCTGAACGTTATATCACCGACCGTTTTTTGCCGGATAAGGCTATTGACCTGCTGGACGAGGCATGCTCTTGCGCCTCCCTTAAAAATAAGCTTATTGCCGAGTATGACAGTGTGGGTGAGTCCATTAGGCTTCTAAAGTCGAGCATCGAGGAAAAAGAGAGTGATACCGAGAACGTTGATTTTGAGGAGCTTGCAAAGCTCAAAGCAGAGGAGCTGCGACTGGAAAGCCGGTACTCCGAGCTTAACCGTGAGCTTGAGAATGCATATGTAACCGAAAGTGATCTTGCAAGGGTTATCGAGCTATGGACAGGTATTCCCGCCGCAAAGGTGGAGGAGCACGAGCTAAAACGTCTAAAGACACTTGAGGAAAGACTGCGTGAAAAGCTTGTTGGACAGAATGAAGCAGTAGAGCTGGTGTCCCATGCGGTTAGACGCTCGCGGGTCAATCTGGGCAAGAAACGACAGCCCGCCTCATTTATTTTTGTAGGTCCTACCGGTGTAGGCAAGACCGAGCTTGTCAAGGTGCTTTCACAGGAATTGTTTGACTCTGTAGAGCCGTTTATCCGGCTTGATATGTCCGAATTTATGGAGAAGCACTCGGTTTCGCGCATAATCGGGTCACCGCCCGGATATGTGGGTTATGATGAAGCGGGACAGCTTACCGAAAAGGTGAGAAGAAAACCCTACTCTATAATCCTGTTTGATGAGATAGAGAAAGCGCATCCGGATGTAATGAACATCCTCTTACAGATACTCGACGAGGGTAAGATTACCGATGCACACGGACGCATTGTCAACTTTGAGAATACGATAA
>CAYSTR010000185.1:0-5856 GCA_964433745.1 uncultured Oscillospiraceae bacterium
CCCTGCACTCACATCACGGTCATCATATATAACCTCCGCACCGCTCTCCACAAGAGACGCATATATACCGTCCGCACAGGACCTTACCTCCGCATTGTCCGCTCTGACACAGCACACATGCACCTGCCAGGGTGCTATCGCCATAGGCCATATAGGACCATGCTCGTCATGGCTCTCCTCACAGACAGAGGCTGCCAGTCTCCCTACACCTATACCGTAACAGCCCATGATGGGATACCCCATCTCTCCCGCGGCATCGAGATAGCGCATGTTCATAGCCTCGGTGTACTTTGTACCCAGCTGGAAGATGTTGCCGACCTCAATCCCCCGCTTGACCGATATGCTCTCACGCCTACAGGACGGACAGATTCCCCCGTCCGATATCTTTGCAAAGTCGTGGTAGTAAGCATCCGCATGGTCACGCTCGGGTGTGTATCCTGTCAGATGGTATTCTTCCTTGTTAGCTCCGCAGCAGATATTGTGCGCACCCTTGAGCGAACGGTCAAAAAGCATCGTCACATCCCCTGTAAGTCCCACAGGACCTATATAGCCCGCCGTAAGTCCGCTGTCCGCGTCTATCACAGCCGGGTGAACCGCCTCCCCCAGATACGCAGTGAGCTTGGTCTCGTTGACCTCAAGGTCTCCTCTTATAAACAGCACAATTAAACTGTCGTCAGAGTTTTTCTGGTAGACCACCGCCTTACAGCTCTTCTCGGCTGGCATTTTGAGCATGGCGCATACGTCCTCAATGGTCTTTGCGCCGGGTGTGTGAACAGGTGCGGGCTCTTTATCCTCGTCGTTCGGATTTATTATGATACACTCCGCCGCCTCCACGTTGGCACGATATCCGCATTCAGAGCACACAGCAATGGAGTCCTCCCCCACAGGCGATAAAAGCATAAATTCGTGTGAGATTTTCCCGCCCATCATTCCGCTGTCCGAAGCCACCGAGATGACATTCTTTAGTCCCGCCCGCTCAAATATGCGCTCGTATGCCTTGTGACAGTGCTCATAATATTTCTCTAAATCCTCTTGTGAGGTGTGAAAGGAGTATGCGTCCTTCATGGTAAACTCGCGCACACGGATAAGCCCGGCGCGGGGCCTTGCCTCGTCACGGAACTTTGTCTGAATCTGATATATCATAAACGGATATTTAGCATAGGACTGCCCATACTCGCGTACGAGCTGTACAGCCGCCTCCTCGTGGGTCATTCCCAGCACCATAGGCGCACCCCCGCGGTCGGTAAAGCGTAAAAGCTCACTCCCCACACTCTCATACCGTCCCGACTCCTCCCAGAGCGAAGCGGGCAGAGCCACCGGAAACATGACCTCCTGACCGTCTATCCTGTCCATTTCCTCGCGGATTATCTGCTCTATCTTTCGGGTCACCCGCTTTAGCGGCATGTACAGAGAAAATATACCGTTTGCCACATTCTTAATATAGCCGCCGCGTATCATGAGCGCGTGACTGTCGGTTACACAATCAGAGGGTCTCTCCTTGAACCTGTCCCCCACCAGTTTACTTAGTTTCATTTTTCTTTCTCCTTTATACAGATATGAGCGTCAGACACCGAACAGATAAAGCGCCGCCCGCAAGAAGCACCCGCGCACATTCGTCCAGTGTTGCGCCTGTTGTCAATACATCATCTACCAATAGTATATTTTTACCATGTATATACAAATGTGCGTCCCTTGTAAGCTCAAACAAGCCCCGTACATTAGCACGACGGGAGAGGACATCCGCCTGTTTGTGCTGTTCGGGATTGTCTCTTTGCTTGACTAATATGCCGCGCACCTCTCGTCCAATCCCCGCCGCCACATGCTTTGCCAAGATCTCCGCTTGATTGTAGCCGCGCTCCCGCTCTTTTTTCGGTAGCATGGGTACATATACCACTATATCAATACTGTCACCGTATGCTCCCTCGCACAGTCTTGTCATACGGTCGCCGAAGTATACCCCATATCCCACCTTACCCCGAAACTTGAACGCCCAGAACCGCTCCTTGATAGGCTCTTCATATGGATAGACCGACATGGCGCACTCGTAGGCGATACCGTGTCTGCACATACATTCTCTTTTATGCTTACCACAGCGTTCGCAGAGGTTTTTCCGGTCTAACATGGGGAATCTCTCCTCGCAAGAACGGCAAAACTTCATGTTACCTAATGTCCTCCCGCAAAAAGGACACCTCGCCGGAAAGAGAAGCTCCAGTACCCTGGTATAAATAAATCTCAATGTCATACACTACTCCGCAAGATTCAGAAACTCTGCAAGACAGGTGTATCTAAGGCTCTTTTTATTGTTGTCCACCATGTATTGCAGATGTGCGGGATGTCCTATAATGATAAGCTGGCTCTTTGCCCTCGTCACACCTGTATACAAAAGACTTCTGTAGTAGAGCTTGGGGTTAGGGGTGGTGAGCGGCAGAATGACCACCGGGAATTCACTTCCCTGGCTCTTGTGTACCGTTACGGCAAATGCGTGCTCCACCTCACTTAGCATCTCCTTGGTATACTCGGACACGCGCTCGTCAAACGAGATGGTCACTAGCCCCGCTTGACGGTCGATATTTGTTACTATCCCCATGTCTCCGTTGAAGATGCCCATACCGGTCTCTGCACCCTTTGTCCAGAGGATATCGTAGTTATTCTTGTTCTGCATGACCTTGTCCCCCTCGCGAAAGACAATATCACCATACTTAAATTCATTCTTTCGCGTACCCGGAGGATTTATATTGGCCTGCAAGCGCTTGTTCAGCTCCACCGTACCCAGCTCACCTATGCGCGTGGGGCAGAGCACCTGAATGTCCCGAAGCGGCTCGTATCCGTATGCGCCCGGCAGTCTCACCTTGTATAGCTCCACCACCTTTTCGGCGATTGAACCATTCCCCGACTGTGTGATAAAGAAGAAATCCCTGTCTCTGGCGTTGAGAACCGGCATGTTGCCCGCCAGTATCTCATGGGCGTTTGTGACGATTAGGCTCTCCGCCGCCTGACGGAACACCTTGCCCAGCTCCACCGTCTCAACCGCACCGCTGTCTATTAAATCCTTCATGACACACCCCGCCCCCACAGGGGGGAGCTGGTTGCTGTCCCCGACCAGTACAATCCTGCTCCCCAGCCGCACAGCTCTCAAAAGCGCTTCAAATAGAAGTACATCCACCATGGACAGCTCGTCCACGACAATGAGGTCACAGTTAAGCGGGTTTTTCTCATCCTTGCGGAAGGACTGTGTACCGTCCGCCGACTGCTCGGACTCCAGTAGGCGGTGTATGGTCTTTGCCTCGCACCCGGTTAACTCGGACGCACGTTTCGCCGCCCGCCCGGTGGGAGCACCCACTGCTACGGTCTGACCGGCATATACAGCTATATTTATTATGGCCTTTAGAATGGTCGTCTTACCTGTTCCGGGACCGCCTGTGAGAATCATGACACCCCGCTCGGACGACAGTCTTATGGCGTTTCTCTGCTTGTCCTCGTAGACAATACCCTGCTCTCTTTCCAACCTCTCTATCTCATGCTCTATATCACCTATAAAGTGCTCCTTGTTCTGCATGAGTATAGTCAGCTTCATGGCGATATACTTCTCCGCCTTATAAAATCTCGGCAGATAGACAAATGTCCCCTTTGCTCCTCTGTAAAAAAACAGCTCCTCCCTGGCGGTCTGTCCCTCGATAGACGCTTCCACCAGCTCCCTGTCCACATAGAGCTTGTCCGTACTTAATATGCAGAGCTTCTCGTAGGGAATACAGGTATGTCCGTTCCCCAGATTGTGCTTAAGAACAAACCTAACCCCTGCCGCCAGCCGCTCCGGATGCTCCCGGGACATGCCTACTCCCTCGGCTATGGCATCGGCAATGTCAAAGTCCAACCCTATGTCGCCGTCGCACATGCTGTAGGGGTTCTCCTTAATCATGTCCACCGCCACGACACCGTAACGCTTCCATATGCGGATGACCACCTCCGGCTTTACGTTGGCGGGCTGCAGATAGAGCATGAGCCGCCTGATACCGCTTATCATGCGAAACTCCTGTTCTATTACCATGAGCTTCTTCTCGGTTATACCGGGAATGGTGAGAAGCTCACCGGGTGAGCGCTCAATAACATCGAGAGCACGGTCACCAAACGTATCCACTATGCGGTTAGCCAGCGTTTTACCTATGCCCTTTATGACCCCCGACGAGAGATACTTTCGTATAGCCGCCGCCCCTGTGGGCAGAAGCCGCTCATGGTACACCGCCTTAAACTGTGTACCGAAGTTTGCATGAACGGTAAATAAGCCGGTGACCGATAGACCGTCCCCGACGTTTATGTCGGGGAACTCGCCTACCACCGTCACCAGCTCGCCGTCCCGGTCAAACTCAAGCACGGTAAAGCCGTTGTCTGCATTGTGAAATACAACACTCTCCACTGTGCCCTTAATGGTCTCGTATGCACCCTTATCCATGTGTACCCTGCTTTTATTCTTTAAACATCTCCTCAAACTGTGCATAGAGGAGCATATTGTCACTTAGTCTTATCTCATTCCCCGAGTAACCGATATAGTCCCCGCCACTCGATTTATTGTACCATCCGATAAATATAAATCCATCCCGGATTATCTGCGGAAGTGTCACTAATCCGCCGTTTGGAACCTCCACCGCGTCACTGTCACTGCCTAAACGCGCATCGTTCGGGTAGACAAACCTTGCACGCACCGAAGCTGCGGATGTGCCCCATTTGGCATAGAGGGTCATGTTCCCCTCCGGAAACTTCTGTTCACCAGCGCCGCCATATCTCACAGTCAATGCCGCATCGGTATACCATCCGCCGAACGCCGAGCCGTCCTTTACCGCACTGGGCAGATTTATGCCTTTACCCTTCTCCGTGTTTTGTATGGAGACAGGGCATGTCCCGCCGTTTGGCTCATATGTAATGCGGATGTTGACAGCCGCCGGTTTTACTTCCTGATCCGGCTGTGTTTCCTGTGATTCCTTTAGAACCTCTGCCTTTTGTGCTTCCTCCGACTTCTTTGCAGAGGTGTTCCTTGCCCATCCCGCATACAGCGTTATGTCCTCGTCCGGTGAGAAATGCTCGCCCGGTAAAAGAGGAGAGCCGTTCTTACCCGATTTATCGGTAAACCAGCCGGTCAGTATCATGTCATCGGGGGTATTGGCAACTATAGGCAGTGTTATCGTACCGCCCACCTCGGTTTTTTGCCGTCTGGGGGCTGTACCGTAGCCGTTGGGGTCAAATGTGACCGTTACCTCGGTTATCTCCTCCCACTGTGCGTAGTAGGTGATGTTCTTGGTGGGATTTACCTCGTCCCCCGCCTGTCCTACCCTTGTCCCGCCTGTAGGCTCGGTGAACCATCCCGTCAGCCTTACGCCGTCCAGTGACACCTCGGGCAGAGTAACCGCTTGTCCCGGTTCAGCCAAGAGACGCGCCTCACCGTATATGACACCGCCGTTTGGGGCAAACATGACTGTTATGGCACTGGTATCGGTTATCTTAACATAGACGGTATAGTCCTCGTGAAGCTTATCCGGGTCAATCTCGTAGAGATCCTTATTATCTTGAAAGTTGCTTATTCGGTTCTTAAACTCTTCATCGTAATAAAGTCCGGAAAACTCGCCGTTTCCCTCGTATATGTACTCTATACAGGTGTATTCATTGTAGCCAGTGCCCCCGCAGAACTTCTTATACTCCACAGGCTTCTTGACCACCGTCGTCTTGATAGGTGTTTTGTCCGGCATGACCGATATATAGATGGTCTCGCCGCAGCCTATCGCCATACCGCCAAGTATAATCCCCGCCGCAATTAAAGCGGAAACAAGCCACAGACAAGCACCGCTAAACCGACGCTTATTTTCGTAC
>CAYSTR010000186.1:0-5852 GCA_964433745.1 uncultured Oscillospiraceae bacterium
AGACAGGACATATATGAGGCTATCGGTTCTCCCGATATGACTACACAGGAGGGCTTTTTAAATGCACTGCAGGCGGCTAAGGAAAAGTTTCCGACGATTGAAGGGCAGTCAATCATACCGCTTGGATTACATGAGTTTACCGATGAGGGCAACTTCTCATTACAGGCATTTTTACAGGATTTCTTAGCAGTACCCTATGAGGTAAACGGACAATTTAATGACAGAGAGCTAGATTCAGAATATATTTCATGGCTAAAAACCATGCGCAAGGCAAACGAGCTGGGTTTACTTTCAAAGGATATTTTTGTTGACAAAAGAGTACAAATGGCGGAAAAGATAACACAGGGCAGATATTTTGCAATGCTGTATCAATGGACAGATTGCCAATGGGAAAATAATCAGCGTCTGATTTCTAATCCCGGACAGGGCTATATTCCTGTTGACGGACCGAAAAATTCAAAGGGCGACAAGCATACTATACCCGGTCCTACAATATCTGGTTGGAACAGTACGCTTATTTCGGCTAACTCTAAGTATCAAGACAGGGCGATACAGTATCTAACCTATAGGCTGAGTGATGAGGGTGAGAAGATAGCGTGGCTAGGTATTGAGGGCGAGACCTATGATATGGTTGACGGGAAGCCTGTCATTCGTCCTGAGCTTGTTGCCGAACGTAATGCTGACCTTACAAAATTCTCACAAACCTATGGTATCCAAGCATCAGAGTTTCCAGGGTTTGATAGCATTTCTGCTAAGCAAAAGGGATATGTATTACCGTCCGAGGGATTTACCGCACAAGCACTCAAATGGGGAACACCTTATGCTATAGATATCTCATTTTATGGAGAGCCTACATTCGCACCGGATTCGCCAGAAGCTGTAGCAATCATTAAGACACGTTCAGAGCGCGGAAAGGCTATACCAAAACTCTTAATGGCCAAAGATGATGCAGAGTTTGACAGCATCTGGAACGCATTTATTCAATATAGAAATAACAATGGCTGGGATTTGATTATGGCAGCCAGTCAGCAATCAATGGATAAATCAAAGGAAAAGCTCGGCGCAAAATAGCAGCTTTTTATTATTACAAAATAGGCGGACAGAAATCCGCCTATTTTGTAATAGACTGTACATTCTTATCTTTTTGCCCTATAATTAACTTAAAAAGATAAAGCAGGTGCAAAGCATGTTGGGTTTAATTATAAGAAAGTATTTGGCAGCCTCATTAGCTGTGAAGCTTACTTTAAGCGTGGTACTAGTTCTTTTAATACCACTTTTGACTGCCTCGGTATTCTTTTCAGTTCAGATTTATAAGGGCGAGATAGAAAAGGTAAACGATAAAGCTATTAAGGATTTAGACAGCATATCTTCGTATGTAGACAATAATTATCTTAACGCAATGTCCATCCTCAATATAATACGCCAAAACCAGATGCTTAAAAATTTTATCTCTAGGGATGATGATGTTCCGCTAGAGGATGTGCTGGAGTTTAAGAATAACTTTGTGAGAACCTTTGAAAATATACTCTACTCTCAAAGGTATACAGAATATATACGTGTCTACTATGACAATAAAACAATTCCCGAAATGTCTCCTATCTTTTATTACAAGGACAGAGTGAAGGATGCCGCATGGTTTTCTAACATTGAGAGTATGTTAAGTTTTGTAAACATTAACTTTGATAACGACGGCGGTCCCTCAATATCGGATTCCCCTAAAAAGCTAATCGGGTTTTATTCAAAGATAAATAATCTTGACAATTCCACCTTTGCCGTTGCAGAGGTTTCTTATAGCATGAAGGATTTCTTTGGTAGCTGGTTTGAGACTACCGAAAACGGGATTGTATTATTTCTATATAACGACCAGCTTTTTTACAATAATGATACATTTGATTGGAATGCAGTGATAGATGATAATGCGGCATTACTAATTGATATAGCCAGCTTGGAGAACAGTAATAACATAACTCTTGGCAGTAAGGATTACTGTGTACATGTAAGGGACGGTTTTATACGTGGTAGCTATTTTATAAAGCTTGATAGAATAGACAGTATCTCCCATAGCTTATGGATACAAATAATACTTATAAATATAGTAGCTTTATTATCTCTATTTGTTTTGTATATTGTGGTTCGTTTGATTGTGCGGTTTAACATCAAGCGCATTTATAGTCTAAATAACGCTATGAATATGGTTAAAGAGGGAAATTTCACTGTAAAGGTAAGTGACGATAACAAGGACGAAATCGGTGAGCTGGGATTTCATTTTAACGACATGACCGAAAAGCTGAGTGTTTTGATTGAGCAAAACAAAACACGTATTTTACTGGAAAAGGAAGCTGAACTAAAGGCATTACAAAATCAAATAAACTCTCATTTTATCTATAATGTCCTGGAAAACATAAAAATGATGGCAGAGATAAGATACGAGCTGGATATTTCAGATGCATTAACCTCTCTCGCCTCTTTATTACGATATTCAATGAGATGGACAACTCAATTCGTGTCCCTAGAAGAAGAGCTAGATTATGTAAGAAATTATATGGCACTGGTGAATCTGCGCTATAATTTTATTATTCAGCTGGTTGTACAGGTAGAAGACGAGCACTTAAAGCGAAGGATACCAAAGATGTCCTTGCAGCCGATTATTGAAAACTCTGTTATACATGGTATCGAATCGGTTGCGGAAAATGCGGTTATCAGGGTCAACTGTTTTTATGACGGGGAGCGGTTTGTAATTGAAATAACTGACAATGGGACTGGGTTATCTCCTCAAAGGCTGTTACTTCTAAATAATGTAATACGAGGAAATACGATAATACCTCAAAACTCAAAAAGCAATGGTATAGGCTTACGCAATGTCCAAGAGCGTATTGAGCTTTATTACGGCAAAGACTTTGGTATAGAGATAATCAGTCAAGAAGGGCTGTTTACAAAGGTCAGAGTTATTCTTCCAATGGAGGATTAAGCCAATGAAAAACATATTAGTAGTCGAAGATGAAAAATTCATAAGGCAGGGAATAATTGCATTTATCGAACGCAGCGGTGTTCCATACGGGAAAATATTCAGTGCTGAAAATGGTGTTCTGGCTATGGATATTCTACAGAAGTACCCGATTGATTTAGTCCTTACAGACATTAGAATGCCGCATATGGACGGACTTGAGCTTCTAAAAAGCATGAGAGCCAGAAATATAGATTCAATCGTCGTAATAATTAGCGGGTATGATGAGTTTAACTATGCTGTGGAGGCTATGCATTTCGGTGCAAAGGAATACATACTTAAACCGCTCCAGCGCGATAGCTTTACAGAGCTTCTATTCCGAATGGACAAAACAATAGAAGAAGCCCATATAACAATTCCCCCTTTTTTAAAGGTAAGCTCTGATATAGTCAAAAAAATACTGGGTAACAGGGAGATTAATTCACGAGTAATTCTAAAAGCAGTTTGCTTTATAGAGGAAAACTATTCCAAGGATATTAACATGGCTACAATAAGCAACCATGTTTCGGTAAACTATACTGTTTTCTCAGAAAGCTTTAAGGAAGAAACAGGCATCAACTTTAACAGCTTTTTAAAACGCTTTCGTATCGAAAAATCAAAAGAGCTAATTGTAACAGGTAATGACAAGATAATAGATATAGCAAAGGCGGTAGGGTTTCAAGATGAAAAGCATTTCAGCAAAACCTTCAACACGATAACCGGAATGTCACCTACTGATTTCAGAAAGAAATATATGCAGTAATTATAAGGGGATGAGTATATGAGCATCAACGTAGTGGAATATGGCATTATCGGGGACAACAAAACCGATAACACTCGAAAACTACAGCAGTTAATCGACAAAGCAAGTGAGAATAAAGGAGATAGCCTGTACTTTCCTACTGGAATATATCGTACAGGAACGATTTCGGTTCGCCCAAACACAGCACTTACTGGAAATGGTGCATGGTCATTCGGTTATGATGATGGGGATACAAACGCTGTACTGCGCCCGGCGGAGGAAAACCAGACCTGTATACTTGATGTGTCCCATGCAAACGGAGCGGCTATTAACGGTTTGATTATCGACGGTGAAAGCATGGGTAGGAATATGTGCGGTATATCAATGAATAAACCGTCATTTGGACCAAAGGAGGACTGCTTGCGGATTGAGAAAACCAAGGTTATGCGCTTTTCGTCCCATGCTGTATTTCTAAACAAGGTGTGGTGCTTTTCTGTACGCTCTTGTATGTTTGCCTTTTCCGGAGGGGACGGACTGCGTGTCCATGGCTGGGATGGCTTTATTTTGGATAACTGGTTGTCCGGCAATGAAAGCTCCGGGTTTGCCACGGAAAACGCCAATGCTTCCATGACCCTAACCGGAAACAGAATTGAATGGAACAAAGGGTATGGTATTAAAATACAGGCGGGTACACAGAACAATATTACCGGCAACTATATCGACCGTTCAGGATCCGCCGGCATAGCACTGCTTCCATATTATTCCGAAAATGAAGATTTCGGCGTAACACACACAGTTTCCTGTACCGGTAATGTCATCTACAGAAGCGGCAAATATGCAAAGCCGGAGGAGTTAGGTAACACGCATGTCATACTCGATAGATGTGCCGGGGTGACCTTTGCAGGAAACTCTATGGGGTTTGGGCGGGACGATGATATGACAGGAGCATTTTCCCCCGAAAACGCTGTTGTTCTCCACGGTCTCTATCAATGCTGTGTGCAAAGCAACACAATGTTTTGCGCCTCCACTAAAAGACTGGTTCATGATTTGGGTGAACATTCAGAGGATACAATTATTAAGGATAATGTGGGTAGTGTGGCAGATAACTCGGATATGCTCAATAAAAGCGGGGTTTACATTGGAGCATACACAGTTTTAAAGGGAACCTCATGGTACGAATCTGTAAAGAAGTCTACATTGTTAAAAGAAATATAGATAGAGGGGTATAGATATGAGCAACTTTAGTTTCACAAATGGGGCTTGTATAATAAAGGATTATGAAGGCTTGTCCGCATTCGCAAGCTTTCTTCCGGGTCTTGCCGGTAGGTTAGGCTGCCCTATGTGGGCGTACTATACGAACAGAGGACAGGGTATCATGTCCTTTGGTGTTCATGATAAGGCACATGCAATGACCGAGTTTAACCCCGCAAACCTAGGGTATAGGCGCATATCCCAGGACGGATTCCGTACCTTTGTTAAGACCGATGGTATTGTTCATGAGTTTTTTAGTCCGACAGATGATAAAACCGACCGTACAATGACTATAAACATGAACAGTCTAAGCTTATCCGAAACCAAACAGGAGTTGGGGTTATGCCTTAGTATAAAGTATTTCATTCTTCCGAACGAGAGCTTTCCCGCATTAGTCCGCACCGTAACTGTGACAAATTTATCGAAAAGCAAGATTCATGCAGAGATATTAGATGGTATCGGGCAGATTATCCCATATGGGGTTGATAATCCCGCCTTCAAGGAAGTGGCTAATCTATTCAGAAGCTGGGCTGAGATAACGTGGCACGGCGATATACCCTTTTTTCATACACGTTCGATTCCAGGAGATGAAGCCGAGGTTGAAGAAAGTGATTCGGCTTATTTTTGCCTTACCACCGACGGTATGGGTGGAATTATACGTCCTGTTACCGATACAAGGGTTTTGTTCGGCGAGGATGAAACGCAGGCCTTTCCCTGGCAGTTTAAAGCTAAGACATTAGACGAGCTGAAAGCTATTCCCGAATATACCGTGAACCGTTATGCCTGTGCGTTTACTCCAATAAAAGCCACACTCCCATGCGGCGATAGTATAACCTTTACGTCATACTATGGATTTGCCGCTTCAACAAGCACTGT
>CAYSTR010000187.1:0-5829 GCA_964433745.1 uncultured Oscillospiraceae bacterium
AAATTATTAGGTTGTATTTTTTTAGCGCATAATAACTTATTTGGTTGTGTTCTAACAAAATATAATCTTATATTGGGGGGGATAGCTTTGATTAAAATATATCTATCGCGATTGCTAGGCGAACGCAGGCTTTCACAAGCGGATTTAGCGCGACTGACTGGGATTCGCCCTTCTACAATAAATCAAATATACCACGAGACAGCCGATCGGCTCAATTTGGAGCACATTGAGCGTATATGCAAGGTGCTCGACTGCTCAATCGGTGATTTTATGCAGTTGATTTAAATTGTAGGCTTTAAAGGAAGCGTTTCCGAATTTTTATACATTAAAATCCCGACCGTTTGATAAAAATGGTCGGGATTTTGTCGTTGTTTTTCTCATGTATTGTGTAAATATTTCTCAATATACATACTAATTTACAACAAGAGAAGGACAACCTCGCCTTCAAGGAGACATACAAAAGCTAAAAGCGCTTGAGCTATGCCGTGCGGTGAAGTAATGTGTTGCCGTGCGGCATTTGCTATCCTAAAGAGCTCGTTTACATACAAATGGAATAGACTCTGAGGGTGAATATTCACGGAAGAGGTGTCTGATTTGAAACTGCGAAAAGTAGCAGACAGAACAAAGCTAACCGGCTATCTTTTGGTGCTTCCCGCACTTATCCTATATCTGGCTGTTGTCATCATTCCTTTGATTGACAACATCATGATTTCTTTTACAAACTGGAACGGTTACGCAGAGGAGTATGACTTTGTCGGGCTCAAAAACTATACGACAATCCTTTCAGAGGCTGCCATTTACAAGGCACTTTGGGTTACGATTAAGATTGCCGTCCTAGTTGTGTTATTGCAACAGGTTTGCGGTCTTTTACTGGCCGTCCTGTTGCAGCGTTCGACAAGGACTACAGGGTTTTTCCGTTCGTTGTTTTTTATCCCAAATCTATTAAACACCGTTGTTGTCGTACTGATTTTTTCTTACGCATTGAATGTTAACTTTGGGTTTGTAAATCCGTCACTGGCTGCGCTTGGATTTGACAAGGCCGACGGTATTGACTTTTTAGGTGATCCGCAGTTTGCAGTCTACACTGTTATATTTATTACGGTCTGGCAGTTTGCTGGTCTTAGTATGATGATTTACTTAAGCTCGCTGATGAATATCCCGGCTGATTTGTACGAGAGTGCGGATATCGACGGTGCTTCTCCCTGGAAGCGTTTTTGGAATATAACATTCCCTCTGATTGCACCCGCCTTCACTATAAATTCACTGATTACACTAATCGGAACCTTAAAGCTTTTTGATATTCCCTACCTACTCAACGGCGGGGCAATAGAGAGCACCCGCACCATTGCTATTGTGCTTTACAACGAGACATTCACCGCCCGCTCAGCAGGAAAGGGTGCCGCCTATGCGACGATTTTACTTGTGGCTGTGCTCGCGCTTTCGCTAATGCAAAACACATTTTTGCGGAAAAGAGAGGTTGAAATGTAGATAAAAAAGATAACCAAAAAAACAACGGCCTCACAAAGGGTAGGCACTGTACTGGGTTGGTCGTTTATCATTATCTTCGCTCTTGTTACCATTTTTCCGCTGTTTGAAACGGTGCTGTTTGCTATAAAGCCGATGAAGGAATTTATTGTCAATCCGCTGGGATTTCCCAAAGAAGTCCGGCTATTAAACTTTCTAGATGCCTGGGTAAAGGGAAATCTTGGGCAGTTCTTTTGGAACACGGTTGTTATAACCACGGGAACGGTTCTGCTTGTAATAGGTATTGCATCACCGGCCGGTTTTGCGCTTTCAAAGTTGAATCTGCCAGGCAAAAACCTGATATACAACTTCTTTTTGGTCGGACTGCTGATTCCTTTTCAGGCATTGATGATCCCGCTCATGCGGTTTTCCGGTATTCTGCATCTCTCTAACACCAAGACACTGCTTGTAATTATCTTTGCAATTACGAATCTATCGTTCCCGATTTTAATCTACACCGGTTACTACAAAGGCATCCCATATGAGATGATTGAAGCGGCAAAGCTAGATGGGTGCGGCATTATTAGGTTGTTTATTAAGATTATATTCCCCCTCACTACCGCAATCAACCTAACTGTGGCCATCTTTGTGGGTAAGGTGCCCTGGAGCGACTTTTTTGTTCCGCTGGTGTTCACAAACGATAATTCGGCACGCACCCTCGCGTTTGGACTGTTTAGCTTTCAGAGCCAGTATTTTACCAACTGGACACTGCTTTTTTCTATGGTTATCATTATCTCACTGCCAATGATTATACTGTTTGTAATAGCACAGAAGTATTTTGTCAGCGGCATCATGGCAGGTTCTGTAAAGGGGTAGACAAAATGAGAAATTATGAGAAGCTAGAGCTTGTAAATGTCCGGCAGGGTACTAGATCTACCATGCGCTTTTCAAATGGCAACACCCTTCCACTGACCCAGCTGCCCTTTGGCATGGCAAGCTTTGCACCTCAGACCTGTGCCGGCAGGGGACAGACCTTAACTCATGGTGGCGGTTGGTATTTTCACCCGGATGATAGAAGTTTAGTGGGCATACGAATCACCCATCAAATAAGCCCTTGGATCAACGACTACGGGCAGATTGTGTTGTTCCCCCATATCGGCGGGATAACAAACGATTATAGCCGCACATGGTCGGGCTTTCGGCAGGAGCAAACTGAATTGTGCCCCCACTGTATTGAGACGACCTTCTTAAGAAGCCGCACCCGCTTTTCCCTAGCACCCACAGAGCGGGGCGCTAAGATAGCGTTAAAAACCGAAAGCAGTGAAAGGCTTCGTTTTGCTTTACTGCCGGTACAGGGAAACTGCCACTATGAGGTGGATGCCGCCAATAGACGCATAATCGACTGGACTAATGCCCACACATGGCCGATATCAGACAACTTTGCTCAGTATTTCGCGATTGAATTTGACTGCGAGATCTGCCCGAAAGATGTTTTAGTGGTTCATACAGACGGCAGTTCCAATCATGCGCTCTCGATAACCGGCTAAAAAACTGCCATTAGCGTTGGATTAAACGAGCAGTCTACCTCTGTATCCGTGGGGCTCTCGTTTATCAGCATGGAACAGGCTGTGCACAACATGGATCGGGAGGTATTGGGAAGGAGTTATGAGCAGGTTAAAACACAGGCTGCCCAACAGTGGGAGCAGATGCTCTCACGGATTGAAATCGAGACCAATGACGAGAGCATGAAGCGGACATTCTATTCATGTCTCTACCGTGTCTTACTTTTTCCGCATAAATTCTATGAATATAATAGTAAATGTTGTAATTGCCTTAAATGTGGAGGAAATATGTATCGTCTGCTTATTGTTGATGATGAAGCACTGTTTCGGAAAAACTTAGCCCAGAATGTGGACTGGGCCTCCTACTGGATCGAAATCTGTGCCCAAGCCGAAAATGGCATTGAAGCGTTGGAGCTTGTACAAACATACGCCCCAGAAATTATATTTTGCGACATAAAGACGCCGATGATGGATGGAATCGAATTGTTAAAACGGCTGACACCCAAGCAAAGAAGCTGCTTTGTATTTATAAGCGGCTACAATGATTTTGCATTTACCAAGCAGGCCGTACGGTATGGTGTGTTTGACTATCTCCTAAAGCCGCTTAAGGAGGAGGAACTTACTGGGGTTGTTTTGCGTATTTTGGAGCAGCTAAACACGAAGGATGCTTTTCCCATGGATGGTGACTTGTTTTTGACAAGCAGCATCAGAAGGATGGGCAGCCTTTTCACCCATCTGGTGGAGGAGCGCAATGTAAATGGCATTATGAGGTATATTGAGGACTTCTTTATGCAGATGCAGGAGAACGAGCTAAACCTCTATCCGCTTGCTTTTCGTGAATTCCAAGCACTAGCGATGAAGATTGAAATGGAGTTTAAGCTGCCAAAGATGGAACTCGAGCCACCAGAGGACTGGGATGATCGCGAAACGATAATCAAGGCAGTACAGAAGCGGTTTGTGGCTATGGTAGACTGCCTGCTTTTGCAAGGTTCTAGTGAGGGGCGGCAAATTGTTGCAGAGGTATTTCGGTATATCGATGAGCATTACAGCGATAAGATATCACTCGGCATGATCTCTAGGAAGTATTTTATTATTCCTTCATATTTTAGTCAGCTATTCAAGAGCGTAACCCATGATAATTTTTCAACATATCTAATTAAGAAGAGAATTGAAAAGGCCAAGGAAATGCTCGCTTGTCAAAACATTAAGGTTTACCAGGTATCTGTCAAGGTAGGATATGAGGATGAGAAGCATTTTAGCCGGATTTTCAAAAAATATGAGGGGACTTCTCCGACCGAATACCAGCAAATGCACAATATTAGTTCACATCCAGTATAGCAGTATAATATGCTGGCTTACTTACAGCTAAAACTCTTTTATAAAGCAGCTCTAGCTGCACCGGTTGAGTCACGTACTACTAAAAAGGGCTCATAGTTTACCTGCATAGGTGAATTTGATCTCTTTTTTATTTTATCGTCAAGCAGGTCAATTGCAAGCCGTGAGCGTTGCCCGGTGCAATGGTCAACGGTTGTTAATAACGGATTTATAACACCGGAAAATAAAATATTATCAAATCCGCAGACTGAAATATCGTCCGGTATCTTTAAATTAAGCTCAGATAAGCATTTTATAACACCAAAAGCAATCATATCATTTGCAGCTATTATAGCAGTAGGTTTTTGAACATCATATTGAAACATTTTCTTTATCAGCTGATACCCTATTTCCATTTCGTAGTTCTTGTTTTCCAACTCATATTCGTTTTCATAAATGTGAAGAGTCAAATTTGCATTATCAGAAAGACTGTTTTCAAGCCCTTCTAAGCGGCGCTTTCTGGAAAGTGAAACAGACTCTATTGGGCCTGATATATATGCTATATGCTTATGTCCCAATGAAAGCAGATGCTTTGCTACAATCTCCCCCGCCTTGACACTGTTTAGTGTAACTAAATCAACCCCTAGCTCCTGGGTGGTTTCTCCTATTATAACTATAGGTATCCCCATTAGCTTCGCCTTGTTAATGTCCTCGAATGTTGGGGTGAAGCCGAATATTATCCCAGCTATCTTCATATTTACAAGTAGCTTAAAGAAATACTGCTCATTTTCAATATCCCGGTTTGTGTTGATAATAATTAGTCTGTAACCCTTCAATGTTGCGTAGATATCAATATTTTTTATCAGCTCAGGATAAAACAGATTAGATACACTGGGTATAAACAGTGCAATAATAAGGTCTGACGGCTTGGTGAAGTTTTGTGTCTTTTTCCGCGGTACAAACCCTAATTCATTTATTGCCGCATACACCCTCTTTTGTGTATCCTCTGAAATAGACTGCTTTTCGTTGTTTAAGACAAATGAAACGGTGGACTGTGACACTCCGGCCAGCCTTGCCACATCTGTCATGGTTACCTTTTTCATCCTACACAAACCTTTATCAATCATATTTGTCAATACTTCGGATACAACTAATATTATATAAAATATTAGTTGTATTGTCAAGGCTTATTTATATTAATAGTGCGTCTACCTTGGATTAATATCACTACTAATATTGTGTTAAATATTAGTAAGCATAATTGTTATATAGTTGTTGACAATAACCATAAAATGATGTATTATGATTATGCAAATTAATAAAACAAATAGCAATAGGGGAGATATATATGCAAAAATCTAATATTATTAATAATATTAGTATGGGTAGTTGGATTCAGACAGGCAACTTAATTTCTGCTGAGATTTTAGCAAATGCCGGATTTTCCTGGCTTGCAGTTGATATGGAACATACCGAAGCAGAGATGGAT
>CAYSTR010000188.1:0-5827 GCA_964433745.1 uncultured Oscillospiraceae bacterium
TGTTGATGTGGGCGGCGGCGGTACTGTTGCAAAGTTCATCGCCCACATGGGAATGGATGTAGTGGATGTGGGTGTACCCGTCCTCTCGATGCACGCTCCCTTTGAGGTGGTCTCCAAGCTGGATGTATATATGACCTATAAGGCGTTTGCCGCATTTGTGGGATAATCACCCCCTATAAAGGCTATTGGGACGGTCTTTTTGTGACCGTCCCAATTTATTTGTAAAACGAGCGAACCTTTTCATTTGCCGCGACAATATAGGGTAAAGGGAGTTGGTGAGGATGGAAGCTGATGACATAGGGGCGCTGATAGAGGAGCACGGCCAGGCAATATTTAACTTCTGCGTATATGTAGCAGGGCGGTGTGATGCGGAGGAGCTGTATCAGCAGACGTTTCTGCGGGCGTTAGAGCTGGCGGCGAGGATTGACAGAAGCAATAACCCCAAGAGCTTTATCATGTCGATAGCCGTCAACCTATGGAAGAACATGCGGCGAAAACGCATGAGAGCAGCCGGGCTGTCTGCCGCCGCCGACCTTATGGAGTACGAGGAGGTACTGCCCGACAGTACCGACCTGGCAGGCGAGGTGCAGGACAGGGAGACACATGCCGCTTTAAGACGCGCAGTGTCAAGGCTGGAGGACAGCTACCGTATCCCCATACTGCTCTTTTACACGGAGGGCATGAGCATAAAGGATATAGCAGCGGTACTTAGAAAACCCGAGGGAACAATAAAGCGGCGTCTGCACGAGGCAAAAAAGCGGCTGAAACAGGAAATGGAGGAATGGGGCTATGAATGACGAGCGGCTGGAGCAGATACTAACATCCGGTATGAGCACACGATACTCACCGGACGAGTACACCAACGCAAAAATTCTTCGCGCATACAGAAAAAAGCAGGAGAAAAAGGAAGCTGTGCTCCTTTGCTTCATTCAAGCGGTATACTTTCTCATAAACATGGGTATCCTTGCCGCTATGGTGATTTCCGGGCAGTATATGCTCATTTTCATGCTCCTTCTCATGTATGCCTGTGTAGGCGGGTTCACTGTAATTATCTTTATATTATTAGGCAGAAATAAGGAGGGTAAATTGTCATGGAGGCAGCACTTTTAGTTTTAGTCCCGATGATAATAGCGGCGGCATTCATGCTAGGCTCTGTCGCACTTGTAGCGGTTTGGGTGTATAAGGACGCAAAACAGCGGGGACTTCAAGCGTGGCTCTGGACTATTCTGGTGGTTTTGGGCGGCAACCTTATCGGGCTTATTCTTTATCTTGTCATAGGCAGGAAAGAGGTTCAATCCCCATGTACACATTGCAGCGGGAGGATTCCGCCGGGGGCGCAGTTCTGTCCCTTCTGCGGCGAGCGGGCGGAAGCCGGAAACAAGAAGTTTAAGACCAACGCGGGACTGCTCATAGCCGGAGCGGCAGGTATACTGATAAGCTTTGCTCTGATAGCGGTCACGATATTTACGACCTTTACCGCCGACGGCTTTGACATCCAGAGCCAGTACGGAATGTACACGGGGGATTTTAGCGGCAACTATGTAAAACAGCTCTCACAAAGCTCGTCGGGTGACGGATGGACGCTTAATTTCGGTGAGACCTCGCAGGGGTACACTTTTAAAAAGACCTACAAGGCATCAAAGCAGCCCATATCCCTGTCAGCCGATATATCCAGTTCTGACGGAAAGGTGTATATTACCGTTTCACAGGGCGATACCGTCATTGGGGAGACTGCGGGTAGCGGTCAAGTAGAATTTGACCTGTCCTCATTTGACGAGGGTAGAATCTATATCACAGTGCAGAATATCGACGCGAGAAATTTTGCTTCGGTATTTACCGTCAAGACCGAATAGACTAATTATTTGCCGTAACCTGTTAAGTATTGGTAATAATGTCCGATATAATTAACATAAGCCGCCAAGGGAGGTTATGGCAATGAATGAGATTACTTCGGTAAAGGGCACACAGCCCATCTATCCGCACAAGGATGACGGCGGAAAGAGAAGCGAGAATGCACATGCCGCAAGGGTGGACACTATAGATAAAAGCGCAAAGACCGATGAGACAATCACCTATAAAAAGCCTGTCCTGTCCAAGTCCGATGTAACCGAGATAAGGCATCAGCAGAAGTATGAGCTAATGACAATGTTAGTCGGTAAGCTGTTTGAGGTGCAGGGGGAGCTCGAAAACGGCGGTAAGCTTATGGACGGTATCGGCGAGGACGAGATAAGAAAGCTCAAAGCGCTTCTGGATAAGGGCTTGCCGGTTGACCCTGCTACACGTTCGGCGGCAGAAGCGGCGGTTGCGTCCGGCGGGTCGTGGAGTGCGGAAGCAGTGAGCGAGCGTTTGGTGAATTTTGCGCTTCGCATATCGGGTGGGGACGAATCCAAGCTGGAGCTTATAAAGAGCGCCATAAACGAGGGATTTAGACAGGCAGAGAAGATTTTCGGCGGTATTCTGCCCGATATCTGCTACGAGACCAGACGGCAGACCACCGAGAAGCTAGAAAAGGTGTTTCGCGTAGAGAAATCGGAAGCCAGTGCCACTGCATAGGAGATAATACTAATATAAAAGCGGCTGACACACATCAGCCGCTTTTATCTGTCCCATTAATCCTCTAGCTTCAAGAAATCCTCGATACTCATACTGCCTAAATCCCCCTGCTTGCGGCAGCGCACCGAGACCGTGCCCTGCTCCTGCTCCTTTTCGCCCACAACGAGCATATACGGGTACTTGTTAAGCTGTGCTTCCCTTATCTTGTAGCCTATCTTCTCGCTGCGGCGGTCTATCTCTGCACGTATACCGCGCTTTTTGAGCTTTTCGTACACACCCTCGGCGTATGCGATGGTGTGCTCCGAGATGGGGAGCACCGTCACCTGTACCGGGGAGAGCCACCAGGGGAGAGCACCTGCGTACTTCTCCAGGAGAAGCGCCAAGGTTCGCTCGTAACAGCCTACAGATGTGCGGTGAATGACATAGGGGAACTTCTTGCTTCCGTCCGCGTCTACATAGGTCATGTCAAAACGCTGTGCCAGAGAGAAGTCTATCTGCACCGTAATGAGGGTATCTTCCTTGCCGTGAACGTTCTTTATCTGAATGTCAAGCTTAGGACCGTAGAATGCCGCCTCGCCTGCCGCTTCGGTAAACTTTAGGTTCATGTTACCTAGGATTGTGCGCATGGTGGACTGGGCAGCCTCCCACTCCTCAGCCGAGCCGATATACTTCTCCCGATTGTTGGGATCCCACTGGGAGAATCGGTAGGTGAGATCCTCCGACAGCCCTATCTTATCCATGATAAAGCTAATCAGCTCCACCACGCCCCTAAACTCGCTTTCCAGCTGTTCGGGTGTCACGATGAGGTGTCCCTCGGATATAGTAAACTGGCGCACGCGGATTAGACCATGCATCTCGCCGCTTGATTCGTTGCGGAACAGTGTGGACGTCTCGCCGTAGCGAATGGGGAGGTCACGGTAGGAGTGCATGTCATTTTGATATATCATGAACTGGAACGGACAGGTCATGGGGCGCAGGGCGAATACCTCTTCGTCCTTTTCCTCGTCTCCCATAATGAACATGCCGTCCTTATAGTGATCCCAGTGACCGGATATCTGGTACAGCTCTTTTTTCGCCATAAATGGTGTCTTGGTCAGAACATATCCGCGCTCCGCTTCCAGATCCTCCACATAACGCTGTAGAATCTGTATGACCTTTGCGCCCTTGGGCATGAGAAGCGGAAGCCCTTGACCTACCGGTTCGGCTGTGGTGAAATACTTTAACTGCCGTCCAATAATATTGTGGTCGCGCTTCTTTGCCTCCTCAACAGCCTTGAGGTACTCCTCCAGCTGTGCCGCTTTAGGGAAGCATGTGCCGTATATGCGCCCTAACATCTTCTTTGTGCTGTCCCCGCGCCAGTATGCTCCGGTACAGGACGTGAGCTTAATTGCCTTGACCGACCCGGTGGTCATGAGGTGAGGCCCCGCGCACAAATCGGTAAACTCCCCTTGGGTGTAGACCGAGATATCCTCTCCCTCGGGCAGCTCGTTTATCAGCTCACACTTATACGGCTCGTCCGAAAATAGGGAAAGAGCCTCACTGCGCGGCAGAACACGGCGAGAAATAGCAAGCTCCTCCTTGACTATCTTCTGCATTTCGGATTCCAGCTTATTAAGATCGTCACTGGTAAACGGATTGGGTGTGTCAAAATCATAGTAAAATCCGTTGTCTATAGCAGGACCTATGGCAAGCTTTACCTGCGGGAACAGGCGTTTGACCGCCTGCGCCAGTATATGCGAAGCGGTGTGACGGTATGCGCGTCTGCCCGCGTCGTCGTCAAACGTCAGTATGCTAAGTGAGCAGTCGGCGGTGAGCGGTTCTCTTAAATCCACAGTGTGTCCGTCAACAGCGGCGGCACATGCGGCTTTATAAAGCCCCGCTCCTAAGGAGGCTGCCACCTCGGCGGCGGTCGTCCCGGCGCTAAACTCCTTTACTACGTCACCCTTTAGAGTTACCTTAATCATGTCCGGCATTTCTTATTCATCCCTCAAATTATTTTTGTATGTCAATGGGCGGCATCCGCCGCCCATAAATCATTATATCCCATAGTTTCGAGGATTAACCCTCACGCCGTTTTTACGCAGCTCAATGTGCAGATGTGGACCGTAGCTTCTGCCGGTGTTGCCTACTGCTGCAATAGCTGCTCCCCTTGTAACAACCTGTCCGGGGGAGACATATACTGCCGAACAGTGAGCATAGAGTGTCTGCATACCGTTTCCGTGGTCAATGATAATATACTTACCATATCCGCCGTTATAGCCGCTAGACATGGCTGTAATGACCACTCCGCTGTCCGCTGCCATGATGGTAGTTCCCACCTTTGCAGCTATATCAACCGCCGCATGTCCGGCATAACCATACCAACCGTTGCTGACATATCCGCCGTCCACAGGCCATGCAAGTGTACCCGAGCCGTAGGATTTCGCAAGATCAGCTGATGAAATTGATGCTCCTGCTGCCCTTGATACGGTGACTGGCATCTTAGTGCCCACCACCATCTCCTGTGTTACAGGCTCTACCAAAATCTCTCTGTCAAGCTCGGTCTTTTGCGACTCCACGCCGTTTATATAGGTTACCATGGCGGTAACTCTGGCCTCGCCTGTCTGACCGGTCTTGGTGACCTTTGCGTAACCTCTGGTATAGTTAGCGTCCTCAATTCGTTTTGTTTCGTAGGGTAATTCCTCGTCATAGACGACTTCCTTTGTCACCTTGACACCCAGATACGGTACGGAGTTTGCGATTATAACCTCTTGACCCACAAGAAGCTTCTTTGTTATCTCGGGGTTTAGTGCTATTAAATCGTCTAAGCGTATGCCGTTTTTCTTTGCAATAATAACGGGTGCGTCGCCCTGCTCGGCTACATATATCTTCTCGCCGCTGACCTCGGAGGTCAGAAGCTTTTCTAGGTCAGCCGTGGCTACCAGACGTTTAGTAGGGTATAATCCGTCCACTATGACTATATCGTCCACAAAGCTTACCTGTTCGGTAATGTCACCTGTTTTAAAGGGGTCAAGCATATTGTCAAGCAGTGCCGTTACATAGTCCGGCTGATCGGTAGCACCGATAAACTTGCCGTTGACATATATGCCTCCGGCCTGCATAATATCGGTTACAGAAGCCATAATAAGCTTATCACTCATGGCAAGCGGGGACAGAAGCTCGTCGTTAGAATCTATGAGCTTTAGGGTGTATTCGGGAATGATGACCAGAGGGTCGTCATCCTCGTCGGCGACTATCTTATCCTGAACTAGCCGTTCCGCCGTGACGAATACCG